>JBIKTO010000204.1:0-5381 GCA_044348065.1 Cyanobium sp. | reverse complement strand
CGCCCTGGTGGCGGTGGCGCCCGATCCGGCCCTGGCCACCTACGGCTGGCTGCCCCTGATCGCGGACCAGGGCAAGTTGCTGGTGGGGGAGACGGTGAACATCATCCAGCACCCCAACGGCGAACCGAAGCAGCTGGCGATCCGCAACAACCAGGTGGTGGACGAACTGGAGCTGTTCCTCCACTACCAGACCGACACCGACCCGGGCTCCTCCGGCTCACCGGTGTTCAACGATCAATGGGAGGTGGTGGCGCTGCACCACTCCGGGGTGCCGAAGCGCAACAAGGCGGGCGAGGTGGTCACCAGCGACGGGCGGGTGTGGCAGGAGTGGATGGGCGAGCAGCGCATCGCCTGGCTGGCCAATGAGGGGGTGCGGGTGAGCCGGCTGGTGCGCCACATCCGCGAGCAGGAACTGCCCGCCGAGGCGGAGCCGCTGCGCCAGGAGCTGCTGCAGGCCATCCCGGCGCCGCCCGAACCGCCGCAGCAACCGCAGACGCAGCCGATCGAGAGCGTGCCGGCCCCGATCGCCACGGCCGCAGCCCCCTCGCCCGCAGGCGGTGCCACCTGGACGATCCCCCTGCAGCTGAACCTGAGCGTGACGGTGGGCGCGGCCGGCACGGTCGCCGCGGGCGCGGAGGCGGCAGGGGCGCAGGTCGCCGAGGAGCGGGCCTTCCTGGGCCTGTTCGGCCGGCCCCCCGCCCCGGTGACGAAACCGCCATCCCCTGCGGGCGGGCCCGCGGAGTTCCGCCTGGAGTCGCTGGAGCGTCGCGGCTTCGACTGGCAGACGGCCCTGTCGCTGGCGCTGGCGAGCGAGCTGGCCTACAGCCCGGCGGCGGAGGTGGAGCGGCGGGCGCGGGCCTGGGGCTTCCAGGACTGCCGCTTCGTGGAGGCGGGAGCGGCCCAGGGCTTCCTGGCCAACACCGCCAGCCTGGTGCTGGTGACCTTCCGCGGCACCGAAAGCACGGCCGACTGGCTCAGCAACCTCAAGGTGCAGCCCCGCACGGTGCCGGGCCTGGGCAAGGTGCACGCTGGCTTCTGGGGGCAGTTCACCGCCCTGCAACCCCAGCTGGAGGCGCTGCTGCAGCCGCGCCGCAGCCTGCCGCTCCTGGTCAGCGGCCACAGCCTGGGGGGCGCGATCGCGGTGCTGGCGGCAGCCACCTGGGCGGCCGACCGCCAGGTGCGCGCCCTCTACACCTATGGCCAGCCGGCGGTGGCCCTGGACAGCACAGCCATCGGCACCGCCCTGGCGGGCCGCCACCACCGCCTGGTGAACGACGCCGACATCGTGCCGCGGGTGCCACCGGGTTACCGCCACAGCGGCCACCTGCTGCAGTTCGACGACAAGGGCCGGGTCAAGGACGTGAAGGATCCCAGCGGCGCCCGGGAGGCCGCCCTGAGCAGGGCTCCGGCGGAGGCCGCCGCGCCGATGCTGAGCAAGGACGACTTCCTGGCCCTGCAGCAACGCCTGCGCGGCACCGGCGCGGTGCGGGCCCGCGAGGGCGTCACCGACCTGATCAGCGATCACATGATCGACCAGTATCTGGGGCAGATTCGGAAGCAGTTGGGGTGATCCCTACGGCAGCGGGTTGCGCCAGCGCAGGCCGGGGTAGCGGGAAAAAATCGCTGTCGTTGAAATGCAAAACGGCCTGGTGTTCGATCGCCAGGGCCGCGAGATGGCGGGGTCCGGGCTGGAGGAGGCTCACCGAGGGTTGCTCAAATCAGGAGCCCAGATGGGCCAGCGCTCTCGATCCTTCCATCGGCTGCACCATCACCACCCGGCTGGTGAGGATCCGCAGAAACCCCAGGGCCACGACCCAGGGGATGCCGACGGGCTGGTGGCCGCCCACCGTGTCCTCCCACCATTGCCTGGCGCTGGCGTGATGGGGTGCCGAGGCGTTATATGCGTAGACGAGCAGATTCAGATCCGGAATGATCACGAATCAGCACCCTCCCGGCTGGACTGGGCGATGAAGGCCTGGGGCTCCACCACGAAGCGGGTCTGTCGCCCGGGGAGGGGGAAGCGGACCAGCTGCGGGAGGGGCAACGGCCACTGGAATCGCGACGCAGCGAGAAGAAGACAGACTTCACTACAAAGCCCATCCTCACTTGACCTACCCCAGACAATCCCCTTCCGCCATGACCAACCTGTTGAACCCAACGACCTTCAGGCTGGTAACGCAGCAAGCCTGCGGCGACGAAGCTTTGCCGCAAAGCGAGCAACAACAACCGGAACCATCAGCAATGGCGGCGCAGGAACTTCGGCAGGCGGCTCGCCATTCACTTCCACATTGTCCAAGCTGAAGTCAAGGGTTCGCTGAGCATCAGCCGCAATCAACATGGCAGTATCGACAAACTCTTGCGGTGTTCCGGCAACGTCAAAACCTTCGCCAGAATCAGAGGCAGCTGCGCTGAACGTCGCCAGAGGGGCCGCGTCAAAGATGGATGCGTAGGGCAAGTGGATTCTGAGACTGGCGGCCGTGGGGGGAGACGACAGCTCCTGCCCAGGGCGCAAATGGAGCAAGCTCTGGATCTTCGGAGGAATATGGCGCGTCACCCTGCCAACGAAATGCTTGCGAAGGGTCCTGGAATCCGTTGAATACACATCAAAGACAACCTTGCTGATATTAATAACCCGATTGGTGTTATTCCTGACATGAACACGAGCCTGGAAGTTTATGGAGTTTGGATAAGCAAGAGAAGGGGTGAATGGCATGGAAGAAACCGTGTACGTGCCCTGGGGAACGAAGGTGAGGCCATCGACAAGCTTCATGTCTTCCACAAGAACATTGTGGCCAACAACATCAAGGCTCAGAGCATGGGCTCGTTGGAGCACAGAATCCCAGGCAACCAGTGCAGAGACCGCGGCAAGCGAAGCAGTGGCACGAGGAAGCCACGCAGGGGAAGGCTTGAGGCGAGACAATAACGCCGTAGGAAAAGGGAGCCAGAAAGAATTTGAGCAGATCATGCCTAAAGAATTTATTAAGATTTCGAAAAACTTATGCTCAAAACCCAGGCAAGCTGCCGGAAGCAGGACACTACGCCGACCGTCCATCGGACTGAGTCGGTTGGTGGCAGTGACCTGTGAATCGAGGCGTTGCCATGGAAACCGCTACTCTTCACGGACGGGCACTCGCTTCACTTCGACGCAGGGGAAAGCAGGCATGTTGTCCACCATTCATGCACAAGGGTGAGCGCCGGCAACTCTGTGTCAGCATCGCTTCAGGCATGTTCAGGGCTGTCAGGGGCGAAGGCTTTTGCGCAGCCGTTGCGTAACGGGCGTCCCGTACAGGCGCTGATGGTGCTGGAGCTCGCTGCCTTGCTCGGTGCGGAGGAACACGAGCACAGGGAGGAGCGCCTCAGCTACCGCAACGGCTGGCGGGTCTTGATCGCCAAGATTCATTGCGGTTCGGTAGATCTGCTTTTTTCAGGAGTCCCTTGAGAAAGCTCTGGGCAACAGGCGAGTAAGCAGTGATGAAGTCAACCAGGGAGCCCTCGACTTGTATCGAGGTGTTTGGACGCACAATTTCCCGACTCATACCGCCGTGAGTAACTGGCACCGGGCCAGGAACAGATTCGTCAGGGCTGCCAGCACATTGATCTTGCAGCGGTTCTTGGCCATCCCCATCAGCCTGGTCTTCTGAAAGCCGAACTGCTGCCATGGCCTCGGGCCGACTGGGCCTAGATCAGCCTAGATGGGTGCTCCACTTTCGAGCGGATGTAGGCCTACTGCAAGCAGAAGCCTGCGGCCAGGGCCGTCTCGATCAGATCATCAACCCGTCCTTCAGGAGTAGAAGTACCACTGGTTCACCTTCTTGGTCTGGTGCATCTCCGGATCCCGATTGCCTGCCTTGTTCCAGTGCCTCCGGCACACTCGGGCTTTGCTCCGTCAAGGTGGAGCTGGGAGCCGCGATCAAGGTGGCAGCGACGATCGTGCCCTGGCGCATCGTCATGCCCCGGGGGCTGAGGTGGACTTTGACAGTCTCAAAGATCTGTTCGCCCAATCTGTGCTTCTCCGGCAGATGGCGGAAGGCAAGGATCGTGGGCTCATCAGGGATTCGGTTGCTGATCAGCTCGATGCCGGCAAAGCGGCGCATGGTGGGCCCTCGATCAGGGCCTCGTTCATGGACGGATCGCTGGGTGAATACCACTGCTGCAACAGGTGAATCCGCAGCATCGTCGCTAGTGGGTACGGTGGCCGACCGCCTGACTTGCTGGTCTTGGGGTAGTGCGGCTCAACCGGTGTGATCAGGGCACCCCAAAGCACCACCACTCCATCTCCGCCAGGAATTTCTCCCTCTTGGTCTGCTTCTTGGCGGTCGTCTGCTCGCAGCCGGAGAAGCTGAGCTGCTTGCCGCCCATCAGTCCAGTCCTGACCTGCGATCAAACCCTTCCCGCGACGATGGGAGGCCCGAGAACTGAACCGCCCTACGCCGGCTGCTTGCGCGTGGCTTCCACCAGGCGCAGCGCCAGCTGGGAGAGCAGGGAACGGCTGAAGCTGTCGGAGCGGCGCAGCAGCTCCTCGAAGCTGGCGGAGGGGAGGGTGAGCAGGCGGCAGCCGGCCGCGCCGGCCTGAACGGTGGCGGTGCGGGGCTGGCCGGTGAGCACGCCGATCTCGCCGATGGCCTGGCCGGGCCCCAGCCGCACCGTTTCGCCGGTGCCCACCAGCACCTGGGCATCGCCGTCGAGCACCAGGGCCAGATGGTCGCTGAAGGCGCCCTTCTCCATCACCGGATCGCCGGCCGACAACTGGCGCACGGTGCCACGCTGCGCCAGCCAGAGCAGCCCGGCGGGAAGCACATCGGCGAACATCGACCAACCCGTGAGTGCCTCCAGCAGCGCCACATCCACGCCCGACTCTCCGCGCAACTGGCTCTGCAGAAACGGCGAGCTGGCCAGGCCGGGGCGGGGATCCTGCAGGCGGCGGGCCACCGCCTCGGGATGGCGCTGCCGCTCGAGCATCAGCACCCAGGCCGCCGTATCGGGATCGGCATCGCGCCAGAGCAGATCGAAGAGGCGGGAGAGATCACCCGCGGGCGCCACCGCGGACGGCAGGGGCTCGAGGCCAGCGGCGGCCAGGCGGGGGGCCAGCTGGCGCTGCAGTTCGCCCAGCCGCCGGGCGAACACCCGCTGCAGGGGCCGCAGCAGGCCATCGGCCGCCACCTGGCCGTCGAGCCAGGCCAGCAGGCCCGCCTCCTCCAGCCAGGCGGCCCGCAGCGGCTCCAACCGCTGCTGTTCCAGCTCCCCCTGGGGCCCGAACTCCTGCAGCACGGCTTGCCAGGCGGTCTCCGACAGCCCGGAGGCGAGCCGCAAGCGCTCCAGCTCCTGCCGCTGCCGCGGCTTGCTCGCCGGCGCGTCGACCACGGTGAAGCCATGGCGCAACA
>JBIKTO010000202.1:0-5396 GCA_044348065.1 Cyanobium sp. | reverse complement strand
GTGCTCATCAGCTTGAATACGCTTTGAATGCAACACTCCAAGCCTGCCATCCCAGCGTGCCCTGCTCCCAGCTCTATTCGCCTGTCTTTTGCGAGGGGCCGATTAACACTTGGTCCATCTTATTGGATCGCATGGACCAAGCCAACCAGTGTTTCGATGAGACATTTTTAGAAATCCTGCAGCGGAATCTTTCTGGCTTTGAAGCGGAATCATTCAACGAGGATCCAATCGGATCGCTGCTGATCATGTTGCTCAAGCCGTTGCTCAAGCCGAACGCTGATACGTACTCCTTCCGCGCCTACTATTGCAGCCCCAAGGCCGCCAGCTCTGCTGAGTGGATCAAGGTGTTTGATCCTGCGGCGGATCATCAGATTCAACACGGCGATTGGCGGCAAAAGCTGGAAGTCCTGCTTCCCAAGTTGCTCCGCGAGGCGCGCGCCATGCGTCAATCGCCGCACGAACAGCTTCTTGTGGAGATCTTTCTGCCAACAGAACTGATCGACGCCGATATTCGCACTTTACAAGTTTCTTGGGCGCCAGGTTCGCCGGCGGAGAATCTTGGCTATTCCTATCGGATCGTCGCCCGTTCCACTTGGCGCTATCAAACCTTTGTCGAGTGCCAGGATGAGACAATTTTAGACCCCCCTCTCCTGCATCGCTGGCGGCATCTTTCCAGGGTGCAGCAAAAAGGTAAAGGCAGTTCTTTTTGGTGGCATGACACGATCGGACAACCGAACGGTCCGCAGGCCCAGGACCAACCGGAGCCCAAGGAGTATTTTGTTGATCTCAAGGGCCTTGCCGAGTTTTTTGGCATGAAGCGTTTGGCGGATATTCATGACGGGGTTTGCTATCAAACATGGAAGATCAACTTGATGGCCGCCTCACCTGCCATCGCCCTCTGGTGGCCGCCAACGAGCACGAGCCAACCTGAGCATCGCCAAAGCATCTTTACTGGCTCTGGCGAAGCAGTGAGCTGCGCCACATTAGGTCTAAGTGCATGTGATCTTAGCAATCCTCAACCCGACCCCTTCGACCATCCAGATGCCAGCGATCCCCTGAAGTTGTTTTATGCCCTGGCCTCGGCAGTTTATCGCGGCCAGTTCAACAAAGATGGCAGTGGCCAGGCCTTTCGCGAGATGGTGTTGCTGGTTGATAGCCATGAGCGCTGGCCACCGCCCTTGGATCGTTCTCCCGTCAGCCAAGCCTCGCCAGACGGCTCGGGTGCCCTCGACATCGACGCTGACGAGATGCTAATGCCGCGCTGATTTCGCTCATTTCACCGGCGTTAGCAACCGCACGGATTTCGCCAACCTCTTCGATCGCGTTCCAGCTTCTCCCCCCCCCCTTCACTTCTATGTCCCGATCCACCAGCCCGTCGAAGCCCACGCCAGATCCGGCCGAAGCCTCCAGCCAGGACTCCTGGTGGCTGTTCCGCAATGAGCAGAATGCCCTGGCGGATCTCCAGCCCGAAGAACGCAGAAACCACAAGGCCTCTCCCTCCGGCTGCTGGCCCTCTCCACCTCCCTGGCGGCGCTTTGACCGCCAGGCCGAAGCTTCTCCCGCTGCCGATCAGCTCGGCATGGATGCGGAGTATTGGCGGAAACTCGACAAGATGGCGGCCAGCAATGAACGGGATCTGCGGCGCGGCCGAACCTTTCGCCTGCCCCGTGGCGACGACAACACCACCCTGACCCCCCGAGCTGAGCGGATCCTGTTGGCGGTGAACGCCGCGATCCATCTGCGCCGGCCGCTGCTGGTGACCGGGTTGCCGGGCAGTGGCAAGACCAGCCTGGCCTATGCCATCGCCCACGAATTAGGCCTCGGACCGGTGTTGGTGTGGGCGATCACGCCGCGCTCGCGCCTGCTGGAAGATGGCCTCTATCGCTATGACGCCCTGGCGCGGCTGCAACAGGCGGATCTGAATCGCTCCGCCTGGCAACCGCCAGCCACCGCGGGCTCTCAGGAGTCTGATCCCAAATCAGCGCTGAAGCCCCCGCCGATCGACCCCTTTCTGCGGCTCGGACCCGTGGGCACCGCCTTCCTGCCCTCCCGTTGGCCGCGGGTGCTGCTGATCGATGAGATCGACAAGGGCGATTTGCAGCTCCCGAATGAGCTGTTGCACCTGTTTGAAGAAGGCCGCTACGAGATCAGCGAACTCACCCGGGCGCGCCTGGAGCAAGATCAGCCCTTCCATTCGATCCGCACCGCCGATGCCTGCCAGCCGGAGGCCAGTCAGACGGAGGCCAGCCAGGCGGATCGCCCGGAGAAACCCCTGGAGGCGAAGTTGCGCAGTGGCTTCGTGGCCTGCCGCGAGTTTCCGATTGTGGTGATGACCAGCAATCGCGAGCGGGAGTTTGCGCCGGCCTTTCATCGCCGCTGCATTCGGCTGACGATGCCGCCACCGGATGAACATGCCCTCACCCCGATCGTGGAGGCCCACTTTGCCGATGAACCGCCTGGCCAACAACCGAAGGGCGAGGCGCTGCAGCAGGCCATACGCCAGTTCCTCGGTCTCGGCGCCAGCGATGGCGAAGCCTCCGATCCTGCTGGTTCGCCGGAGATCAGCGATCGCGCCGTGGATCAGCTGCTGAATTCGTTGTTCCTGCTCACCCGCGAGAACAAGGATGCTCCCACCGCGAACCAACGGCAGGAGTTGCTGCGGATTCTGCACCGCAATCTCAGCGACAGCGGCGACGACCCTGAGGCCAGCGGTTGATGAACCCGGCCCCGGCCGCTGATCCGCTGCGGTCCCTGCTGCGGAGCCTGCTGGAGCAGCAAGGCGCGCGGTTGTCCGCCCAGGAGCTGGCGGAGATTCTCTGGCTCGCCCAAGGGCTGCCATCCGCCGTGCCGGCCGGTGGTTCACGGCGCAGCGCCCCGCGATCCGCCGCCGTCCAGCCGGTCGCACCGGTGCCGCCAGCCGATCCAGATCCGGCCCCGGCGCCGAATCTGCCGCCAGCGGGGCTGTCTACCGGCGATCCGCTGCGCCACACCCTGGCGAGTTTCTTCCCGGCCTCGCCCGAGCCCCAGCGCGGCCAGCGCAGCGCCGGCCTGCTGCCCGATCAGGTGCTGCCCAGCGAGGCGGATCTGCGGGCGGTGCTGCCCCTGCGGGTTCAAGATGTGCGCTTGATCGCCGATCCCAAGCCGTTTCAGGCTGCCCTGCAATCCCTGGCGGCCGCCGAACCGGTGGCGTTGGATCCGCGCTACCGCCACCAGCTGGATGAGGTGGAAACGGTGGAGGCCTATGCCCGCAGCCAGAGGCTCTGGCCGGTGTACAGCCCAACGCCGGAGCCACGGCTGAGCCTGGTGTTGCTGGTGGATGGGGGCATATCGATGCAGGTGTGGCAGCGGCTGGCGGCTGAATGGCTGGCGTTGTTGATGCGTTCGACGATGTTTCGCGATGTGCGGGCCGTGGCCTTGGATCCCGCCCGTCCCATGGCGGTGCTCGGGGCGTTGTCCGGCTGCGATGAGGAGCATGTGCTGCTGCTACTGAGCGATTGCTCCGGCCCGCACTGGTGGCACGGTGGTGCGCTGCAGGCGCTGTTGCGCACGTTGAGCTTGCGCTACCCGCTGGCCCTACTGCAGGTGCTGCCCGACTGGATGTGGCGGCGCACGGCCCTGGGGATCGGTCGCCTGGTGGCGGTGCGCAATCGCCAGCCCTTTGCTGCCAATCGCTTGTATCAGCGCTGGCCCCTGCTCCCCGGCGAACCGCTGCCACCCCAGGGCGATAGCCACCTGGTACTGCCGCTTTTGAGCCTCCAGGCCGCCGATCTGGATCAATGGAGTGCCTTGCTGCTGGGCCGGGGCCACGGCGCTGTGACGGCCGCTTGCTTGCCGGTGGTCTGGCCTGCCATCCGCATCACCAGCCGGGAGGCGGAGGTCAACGAGACTGCGGGAGATCGGGCCCGCCGTCGGCTGCGCAGCTATGTGCAGCGCTGTTCGCAATCCGCCGAGCGGTTGCTGCGGGTGATGGCGGCAGCACCGGTGCTGACCCTGCCGGTGATGCGTTTGCTGCAGGAGGCGATGGTGAAGGATGGCGGGCCGCTGGCGATGGCGGAACTGCTGCTCAGCGGCCTGATCCGCCGCCAGGACGGTGCCAGCAGCGAAGGCCTCCAGGTCGCGGCCTTGCGGGCGGGAGCGGCTAGCCGCCGCGCCGCGGATCGGATCCAGTTCGATTTCGAGCCCGGCGTTCGCGACCTGTTGCTGGGCCAGCTGCAAGGGCAACAAACCGCCGAAGTGGTGCAACGGGTGAGCGAGTTGATCGAGCACCGCTGGGAGATGTGCGATGGCGTGCCCCCGTTTCAGGCGTTTCTGGCCGATCCCACCCTGCTGCCGGAGGACCATCACCTGGCTTCGGCGAAGGCATTTGCGCAGATGACGGCCGAGATCATCGAGCGACTGCCCGGAGCAGGGTTTCAGCGGCTGGCCCGTAGCCTGCGCCAGGGGGCTGGGGGTGCGCCGGCCGATCCATTTCCGGCGGAGTTGTTTGCGTTTGCGGAGATCGAAGAGCCCTGCGCGGTGCTGCAGCGTCTGCCGCAGGTGGAGGACGATGAGGCCTACAGCACCGCCCAATGGCTGGATGTGCCCCTGAGCGACTTTTGGTTTGACACGGCCACCTGGATGGACGGCAAGATTCGCAAGCACAAGGCAAGAAACCGCGGCTTTTGGGAGCTGTTGCAGCCATCTTCTCCTCGCGATCACCAGGTGCCAGCCGCCGAAGCCCCTACAGCCCTCTATCTCCCCATGCTCCACATCCCCGCCGGCCGATTCCTGATGGGCTCGCCAGAGGAGGAGGAAGGCCGCTACGACGACGAAGGCCCCCAGCATGAGGTGGAGCTGAGGGAATTTTTCCTTGCCCAAACCCCGATCACCCAGGCGCAATGGCGGGCGGTGGCGGAGTGGACGCGCCAGGAGCATGAGGATGGGGAGCTCTGGCCGGAGGCGCTGGAGCCTGATCCGGTAGCAAGGATTGAGGACGCGGAGCGCTTTCGGGGCGAGCAACGGCCGGTGGTGGGTGTGAGTTGGCACGACGCGATGGCCTTCTGCCAAAGGCTGCGGTTACGCACCGGCAAGAACTACACCTTGCCCAGCGAAGCGCAGTGGGAATACGCCTGCCGGGCGGGAACTACCACGCCGTTTCACTTTGGCGAAACGATCAGTAGCGAGCTGGCCAATTACAACGGCACGGAAACCTACGGAGATGGCCCTAAAGGAGAGGTTCGAGAGCAGACAACGGATGTGGGGACCTTCCCTCCCAATGCTTGGGGTCTGTACGACACGCACGGCAATGTGTGGGAATGGTGCGCCGATCATTGGTATCCCAACGATGAAGGAGCCCCAGCAGATGGGCGCCCTTGGCTGGATGCGAATGAGAAGGCAAGTGAATCCAGGCTGCTGCG
>JBIKTO010000200.1:0-5420 GCA_044348065.1 Cyanobium sp. | reverse complement strand
ATCTCGGCGATCATCGACCGGGCCTGCGGGCCGCCCAGGAGCGCGGTGTGATCTCCCCCCTGGCGGAGGCCGGGATCGACAAGGCGGGGGTGCGCCAGCTGTCGCGGGCCCTTGGCCTGCCCTGGTGGGACAAACCGGCCCAGCCGTGCCTGGCCTCCCGCTTCCCCTATGGCGAATCGATCAGCGCGGCCCGTCTGCACCGGGTGGCGGCCGCCGAGGACTGGCTGCGGCAGCGGGGCTTCCCCGAGCTGCGGGTGCGCAGCCAGGGGGAGGTGGCCCGCATCGAACTGCCGGCCGCCGGCCTGGAGCTGGCGCTGCGCCAGCTCGCCGAAGGCGAGCTGCGCAGCGATCTGGTGGACGCCTTCCTTGCCCTCGGCTTCCAGGCGGTGGGGCTGGATCTGGAGGGGCTGGTGAGCGGCAAGCTCAACCGTGCCCTCCGCGGCCAGGGAGAGGATCCGGCGGCCTGAGGGCCGCCGGGCCTCAGTTCACACCAATGCCGCCGGCGAGCCTGGGTTCCCGCTCCGCACCGTCCACCCCGGCGGGGGTTTCCCGGCGGAAGCTGGTGAGCTTGTGCTGGCGCGAACCGAGCTCCTCCGCCAGGGTGAGGCAGGCCCGCTCGGGCATGGTGTGATCGCCGCAGGTGAACACATCCACGGCGGCATACCCGGATTCAGGCCAGGTATGAATCGAGATGTGGGACTCGGCCAACAGGGCCAGACCCGTGACGCCCTGGGGCTCGAAACGGTGGGTGATCAGATTGAGCAGGGTGGCACCGGCGCGTCTCGCGGCCGTGGTGATGGTGTCCCTGAGAAAAGCTTCGTCGTCGAGCTTCGATCGGTCGCAGTCGTAAAGCTCGAGGATGCAGTGTTTGCCGACCGCTTCAGAGCTGGGGCTGGAGCTGGGATTGGCGGGAGTGTCGCCGGCAGCGGACCATCCGGGGTTGGGGTGGAGGCAGGACAGGCTCTGGTTCATCGAATCCAGGTGGAGACACCACACCCTACGGGATGGGGAGCGACGTGGGGGGGTGGGCAAACCTCAGGCCGCGCTGAGCTCGCCGGCCCGCATGCGCACCACCTGGGCCGCGCGGGTCCAGCCGCCGCGGAAGGCCTCGAGATGGGTGGCGCTCACCAGGCACTGATGGCCCTCGCCGACGGCCTCGAGCAGCAGTTGCTGGCGCTCGGGGTCCAGCTCCGCCAGCACGTCATCGAGCAGCAGCAGCGGCGGATGACCCACCACCTGGCCCACCAGCTCCAGCTCCGCCAGCTTCAGGGCCAGCACCAGGGTGCGCTGCTGGCCGGCAGAGCCGTAACGACGGGCCGGCTGCTCCGCCAGCCGCAGCTCGATCTCATCGCGGTGGGGACCCACCTGGCAGGAGCCGAGCCGCAGCTCCTCGCTTCGCTGGCGCCGCAATTGCGCCTCCAGCGCCTGCCGCCAGGCCTCCTCGTTGTCCTCCTCAGCCGGATCGAGGATGGTGCCGCTGCGGTAGTGGAGCGCCAGCCGTTCGCCGCCGCCCCCCAGCCGTTCCTGCCAGTGGGCCGCCAGCGGTTCGAGCCGCCGCAGCGCCCGGTGGCGGCGGCGGTGCAGGCGGGTGCCCACCAACGCCATCTGCTGATCGAAGACATCCAGCAGTGCCTCCCGCTGCCCGGGGGCCAGGCCGCGGCGCAGCAGCTGGCTGCGCTGGCGCTGGAGTCGGCCGAAGCGGCTCAGCAGGGCGCCGTAGGGGGGCTCCAACTGCAACACCACCCGGTCGAGCCATTGGCGCCGCTGGGCCGGCTCACCCCGCACCAGATCGAGATCGAGGGTGCTGAAGCCCACGCAACGCAGGGGGCCGATCAGGTCGAGCTGTCGTTCCAGGGGCCTGCCGTTGCGCAGGGCCTGCCGACCGCCGCTGCGGCGCAGGCGCAGTTCCCAGCCGTCCCCTTCGTCGTCCCCCGCCCAGAGGCGGCTCCCCGGATGGCCATGGCGGATCAGGTCGCGGTCCTGGCTGCAGCGGTGGGAGCGCAGGCTGGTGAGCAGCTCCACCGCCTCCAGCAGGTTCGACTTCCCCTCGCCATTGCGCCCGATCACCAGCAGACGCGGCTGCGTCAACTCCAGGGTGAGGCCGGCGATGTTGCGGAAGTGCAGCAGTTCCAGGCGTTGCAGCCGGATGGTTCAGGGGCGGTCGACCGCTAAGGTAGAGCCATCAGCAACGGCGGCCAAACCCGAGCCATCGGGAGCGGTGCCGATTCTGATGTTGGGCATGTAGCTCAGTTGGATAGAGCATCAGATTCCGGTTCTGAGGGTCGGGGGTTCGAGTCCCTCCATGCTCGCTGCCGGGGCCTTCTGGCCCCCAGCCCCCCAACCATTCGAGATGGCGGATCGGCTCTCAACCGTCCTCCAGGCGCAGGCCCATGGCCCTGATCCCTCCCGGGTCCACCACAAACCCGGCGCGGACCAGGGCTTGCAGCGTCTCCTGTGGCGCCGAGACCGAGATGCTGCAGCCGTTCAGTTCCCGTCGCAGACGGGCCAGGGCCGCCTGCACCAGGATGGTGATCACCTCATCCCGGGCGGGATCCGCCGGATCGCTGAGCAGGTCCCAGAGGTTGGCGTTGAGGGCCTGATCGCTGGTGAGGCGCAGATAGCCGCTCAGCTGGCCCTGGGGATCCAGCAGGGCCAGCTGGCCATGGCTGCGCTGCAGGGCGCGTCGCCAGCGCTCCGGCGCACGGGGGCGCTCCCCACAGGCCACCAGAAGCCGATTGAGCTCCTCCAGCGGCGGCGACTCGTCGCTCACGAGCCGGTAGCCCTCGCGCAGACGGGGACTCGAGGGTTGGCTGCGGAAGGGAAGCAAGAGGAAAGTGCGGAAATCAGCCGGTGTTGCGCATGCCGGCGGCGATGCCGTTGATGGTGAGCAGGGCGCCCCGCAGCAGTTCGCTGCGGCTGTAGGTGCGGCCATCGCCGTCGCCATCGGTGGCGGGGCTCTCGCTCATCGGCGGCTGGCGGTTCTGGTCCCGCAACCGGCGCAGCAGGGCCACCTGCAGGAAGCCCAGGGGCACGATCGTGCGGTTGCGCAGGTCGACGGACAGCTGCAGGCCCGGGTCACCGTCGAGCAGGCGGTTGTGCACACTGATCTGCAACACCAGATCGCGGGTGAGGGCGAATTCTTCGGCGATGGCGGCGTAGATCGCCTCGAAGGCCTCCCGGTTCTCCGGCCGGCCGAGGGAGCGCACGTAGTGCTGGGCCAGCTCCAGATCCACCTTGGACAGTGTCATCTCCACCTTGGAGATGAGCATGCGGAAGAAGGGCCAGCGCTGGTAGAGGAGCTGCAGCAATTCCATCTGGCCGGGATCGCTGGCCAGTTCGGCCTGCAGGGCGTGGCCGACGCCGTACCAGCTGGGCAGCAGAAAGCGGCTCTGGGTCCAGCCGAACACCCATGGGATCGCCCGCAGGCTGGAGAGATCCTTGGCGCCGCCCTTGCGGCGCGCCGGCCGGCTGGAGATCTGCAGCTTGCTGATCTCCTCGATCGGGGTGACCTGCTGGAAGAAGGCCACCAGGTCGGGGTTGTCGTGCACCAGGGCGCGGTAGTGGTCGCGGGAGGTGGTGGCCAGCCGCACCATCAGGGCGTTCCAGCTCGGCGTGTCGTCGAGGGGGGTGGTCACCATGCTGTTCTGCAGCACGGCGGTGGTGACCGTTTCGAGGTTGTAGAGGGCCAGGTCGAGCAGCGAATACTTGGAGGCCAGCACCTCCCCCTGCTCGGTGATCTTGATCCGGCCCCGCAGGGTGCCGCTGGGCTGGGCCAGGATCGCCTGGTAGGCCGGGCCGCCACCGCGGCCCACGGAACCGCCGCGGCCGTGGAAGATCCGCAGGGCCACGCCATGGGTTCCCGCCAGGCGCTGCAGGGCGATCTGGGCGCGGTGGATCTCCCAGTTGCTGGAGAGGAAGCCAGAATCCTTGTTGCTGTCGGAGTAGCCGAGCATCACCTCCTGCAGGGCCTCCGCCGAGCCGCCACCCTGGAGCAGGCTGCGGTAAAGCGGCTCCCGGAAGAGGCGGTCCATCACCGCCGGCGCCCCCTGCAGATCCTCCACCGTCTCAAAGAGCGGCACCACCAGGAGGTCGCAGTGCTGGGCGGCTGGGTCGACCAGACCGGCCTCCTTGGCCAACAGCAGCACCTCCAACAGGTCGGAGACCGTGTGACTCATCGAGATCACATAGGTGCGGCAGATGCGGGCCCCGAACTCCTGCTGCAGGCGCTGCAGCATGCGGAACACCTGGAAGGTCTCGGCGGTGGCCTCGCTCCAGCGAGCGGCGGGAGGCAGCAGCGGCCGGCGGGTCTGCAGCTCGCCGAGCAGCCAGGTGATGCGCTGCTCCTCATCCATGGCGCCGTAGGCCAGCGGCAGCTGCAGATAGCGGGTCAGCTCATCGATCGCATCGCTGTGGCGGGTGCTCTCCTGGCGGATGTCGAGGCTGGCCAGGTGAAAGGCGAAGATGTGCACCTGGGACAACAGATCGTTGAGAGGAGCGCAGCGAAGTCCGGTGGCTTCGAGGCTGTCGCGGATCAGCTCCAGGTCGGTGCGGAATTCATCGACGCTGGCGTAGTGCAGCTCCTGATCGGAGGGGGTGAAGCCGCTGCGGAGCATGCCCGCGTCCGCCGCCATCGGCCCCTCAAACGGCGCCTCCCAGCCCGCCAGGGACAGCTGCCGGTTGCGCTGATCGGTGCGGCGCAGCCGTTCAAGGATGTAGCTGAGTTTGAGCCGATAGGGCTCCAGCCGGTAACGGGCCGCCCGCTGCTCGTAGATCTCCGGGAAGCGCAGCCGGTCCATCTCCAGCGACTCCAGCAGCGGCTGAAACGGCCGGCTCCACTGGGTGGAGATGCTGAGCTGATCCCGCAGGTCGGAGACGGCGCGGACATAGCGATCGAGCATCAGCTGGCGCTGGTAACAGGCGGTGCGCCAGGTGATGTCATGGGTGACCGAGGGGTTGCCATCCCGATCCGCCCCCACCCAGGAGCCGAAGGTGCAGAAGGCATCCACCGGCGGTTCCACATCGGGGTAGCTGGCGGCCAGGGCGGTGCGCAGACGATGCTGCAGCTGGGGCAAGGCATCGAAGAGCACCTGCTGGAAGTAGTGCAGGGCGTAGTCCACCTCGTCGAGCACCGAAGGCTTGAACTGGTGCAGTTCATCGGTGCGCCACCACAAGCGGATCTCCTCCTCGAGCTGCTGGCGCAGGCTGGCCTGCTCATCCAGGCTGGGGGTGCGCTCCCCCTGCAGGGCCTGGATCAGGGCGGCCACGCGCCGCTGCTTGTGGCGCACCGTGTGGCGCACGATCTCGGTGGGGTGCGCGGTGAACACCAGGCGGATGTCGAGTTCGCCCAGCAGGTTTTCCAGCTGGGCCGGCGGCACGTTGAGGGCGCGCAGGCGCTCGAACAGCTGACGGAAGGTGGCCGG
>JBIKTO010000201.1:0-5420 GCA_044348065.1 Cyanobium sp. | reverse complement strand
GGCGACGACCAATAGGGGAGGCACCTGCTGCAGCACCAGTTAGCTGCGTGCGCGTTTGCGAAGGACGATGAAAACCAGGCAACCAGCTGCCATCTCCCAGAAACTTGTCGGCATCAGGAAATAGACACTCGGTTGTTGTGTTTGCGCGAGGCTGATCAACGCTGTCAGTGAGGCCACGCTGAGAGCGCCGATGATCGGAAAGAGATTGTGGGCGCCGTGACGGCTTTGCTTGGTGAATCCAGACAGCCAGAGCACGAAGGAGAGAAGAAGATAAATCTGTTCTTCAACATTGAGCGAGCAGGTATGGGTGCATGCATTTAACTTCGTTGATTGGGCAAAGTCATCTGTGGCTTGGTTGAACAAGCTGATCACAATGCTGGTTGCCTGCACAAAGCACGCCAGGGCAAGCAGCAGCCGCTGGAGGCGTCTCTCAAGCAACCCGCTCAAAAAGTCGCGTATATCTTGGCTTGGCCTTTGCGGAAAGCGAAGCCGTGATTACATACCCGGAAATCATAAAAATAGATCGACTCTAAGGATCCGCTTGCTAGCCACTCCTTGTTGAAGTGATTGATGACGGCAAGCACGGTAAAGGCTCGCGGGCCAGCGATTTCCCGTCTGTACTCGCCTCTTGGCTCTGGCCGCGGGTGCCGCCTGGAGCGAGTCAGCAACCAGCTCCGACATGGCATTGCGATCCTTTGAGTTCGTATGGTATGGCCCATCAACATGTCGGCCTGTCGCCTTGCTGGGCATCGGCAGCTTCGTTTCATGCTCTCAGTGAACAATCTCCGGAGATCCCAGTCCACAAGGATTCAGTCATATTTTGCCGTGTCCCCCGTGTGGTTTTCCACCAGGGTCATAAGGCTGCGGTTGACGTTAGCGTCGATGTTTGCCGGCATCCATGTAAGTAAACAATCCAGCGGCACTCAATTCACTTCTCAAGAGACCGGAGAGTTCGCCAGAGGCTGCTTCGGTGATATGGCCGATATCGTGCCAAATTGGAGTTCCCAGGCGAGATTCCTGGCCACAAATACCATTTAAGCACAAGCCAAGTCGTAGCGGTGCATAGAATACGTTGTTGGCGGTTCGTGAAAGTTGTTCAGCCATGGCGTCAAATGTAGAATAGGCTTGCTTTGCTTCGGCAGTTGTCTTTTGACAGTTCGCCTTGTCTGGAAATGGCCTCCATAATTCCTTAGAGCAGAGTTCCGGCGGATTGCCTGCTGGAAAGGTGCCGTCAAAAAGCACGACTGGAACGTGTTTATTGGCCAACGAATTGGCAAATGCTCTTAAATGTTCAAAGTAAACAGGGTTTGTTCTTTCCGAGTAGAAATAGTCGAGCAATGATTGTCCTACGAAGACGATGTCGCCGACCTTGGCGGAGGCGAGGATGTACTTCGCCGTGTCTTTGGTGTATTTGGTGCAGTCTACCTTGGAATCAAGTTTCTTGTTGATCAAGGCCTCTGGTAAAAAGGTGCATCCATCGCCCATGGTCAAATAGCGTACCTGCATTTCGGGAAATGCTTTCCTGGCGGCAACTAGATAGTTCCTGGCGTGACTGTCGCCAATCAGGTAGCCAACGGGTTTGCTGGTGGGCTTTGCCTCTTGGCCCAGGCATTCTTTCAGGAGCAAATCTGAATATCTCTTTTTTGCATGACAGTGTTCGATGTAGTTGTGGTTCTTGTCGCGCCACCAGGTTGATGTTAGGTTGGCATTCTTGGTGAGCACAAAGCCTGTGGCAAACTTTTGCTGGTAGATGGCAATGACGCTCAGGACGAGTGTTGTGGCACCGATTGTAAGAGCACCGAAGAGAAACGGAAAGAATGAATGTTTAAATTGCTGCTTTCGCAGTGGCTGCTCAATGCGAGAATAGGAAAGATTGGCTAGCAATAGCATCAATGCGACTTGCAATGGTGCCGACCACCAATGAATGCCAATCGACCAGCGACTCAGGGATAGAACTCCCCAGTGCCAAAGATAGAGGGAGTATGAAATCACGCCAATTTTAACGACTCTTTTGTTGGTGAAGATGCTGAACGCCGCCGTTCCATATTTGAGGCAAGCAAGCAAAATCGTGGAAAGAACCACGATCAAAATTGTTGCCGGCACAGCCCATGACGTCGGCAGGAACATCACGACAAACATGGCTGCGACCACCAGAAGTGGCGGTACCTTCTCGAGGGTTTGTTCAATCTTTGCCCGTTTCTGAAAACCGATGAATACCAAGCAGCCTGCTGCCATCTACCAAAATCGGGGAGGCATCAGGAAATAAGCGGCGGGTTGATTGGTTTGATAAAGGAAAATAAAACTCGCCAGCGAAACCATCGTCAGGGCCCCGGTCCAGAAGAAAAGATTCCTCGCTCCATTCTGCGCCTGCCTGCCAAAACCTGAGAACCAGATCAAAAAGGGGAACAGCAAATAGAACTGTTCTTCCACTCCGAGAGACCATGTATGGGTGAAAGGGTTCAGTTCGGTGGATTCCGCAAAATAGTTTACGGACTGTTGAAAAAGGGACAGATTGGAAATGCCAAAAAGTGAAAATATCCCTGTTTTCAGTGCTGATCCTGGGTCTGGATTGACCAAGCTAATCAAGATACTTGTCGCCAATACGAAGGCGGCCAGTGCTGGCACCAGTCGCTTGATGCGGCGCTCATAAAAACCAGTGATGAAATCCCTGAAGCTCCGGCTTTGTCTGTTGGCGAGAGAGGAGGTGATCACATAGCCAGAGATTACAAAGAAAATATCAACGCCTAAGTATCCACTAGGCAATAAATCTTTGTTGAAATGATTGATGATGACTGCCGTGACGGCCAGGGCCCTGAGGCCATCGATCTCTGGCCTGTATGGGTTCTTCCTGTTCGGCGCGGCGCTGGTTGATGTTGGCGACTCTCCTCGCGATTCTTTCACTTTCCAAGTGGGCAAGCTGACAATCTTTTGACACTAGGTTGGGGTGGCTTTTATGTCAACTCAAGCTTGGTCAATGCAAGCAGCAGGCTCGTGGTGCATGATCCCCTTCCGCTCCCAGGCAGTGAGCGAATCCCGCCACAGCGCTCTCGCTGCGTCGCCCAGGCCCGTCACCGCGCCCATCGGCTGCCTGGGGCATCGTCGCCAAGCGCATCAGCCGCTTGAGTTGATTTGGCACGGGCCACCAGGGCCAGTGATCGAGCCATAGGATCGGCAGCCGGCGAGATTGCTGGTTGTGAAAAAGACCTATCCCGTCGGACAGCGGGGCAGCGTCTTGGAGCTTTTGTGCCACCGGCCAGCATCGCTCGGTCTGGGCTTCAGCGGCGCCCCAGCAGCAGCCGCCCCAGCAGCACCGAAACCATCAGCACCATGTAGGTGAGCCAGAGGTAGCCTCGCCTGGCCGCCAACCAGGCCAGCGGCGCCGGCAGTCGTGCCCCTGGTTCGCTGAGCCAGACGGTGAGCGCCACCAGGACCAGCAGGGGCAGGCCCAGGGCCAGCAGCAGGTCTGTGAACAGGCTCATGCGGGCAGGAACTTCAGAGCGACTCCGTTGTTGCAGTAGCGCTTGCCGGTGGGGCGCGGTCCGTCATTGAAGACGTGGCCCTGGTGGCCGCCACAGCGCCGGCAGTGGTACTCCGTGCGGGGCACGATCAGCTTGAAATCAGTGCGGGTGGCCACCCCACCGGGCAGCGCTTCCCAGAAGCTGGGCCAGCCGGTGCCGCTGTCGTACTTGTTGCGGGAGGAGAAGAGCGGCAGGGCGCAGCCGGCGCACACAAACGTCCCCGGCCGCTTCTCGCCATTGAGTGCACTGCTGAACGGTCGTTCGGTGCCTTCGCGCCGCAGCACCTCGAAGGCGGCAGGGCTCAGCCGGGCGCGCCACTGGGCCTCACTCAGGGACCAGGCCGGATCGCCGGCGGCCGCCGCCGCGTCCGCCTGGCCCCCCGGCAGGAAGGGGATGAGGGCGGCCCAGGGGGTGGCCAGGCCCAGGAGCCGATCGAGCACGGTGCGGCGATTGAGGGGGCCAGCCATGGGCGGGATCAGCGCACCCAGCCGGCCGAGAGCACCGTGGCCAGGCCGAGGAACAGGGCCAGCAGGGTCCAGGAGACGCGATTGAGGGTGGCCTCGGCTGAGCGGGCGCTCGTGAACATCGAGCCGCCACTGGCCGCCAGGCCACCCATGCCGTCGCCCTTCGGGCTGTGCAGCAACACGGAAAGGATCAGCAGTGCGCCGCTGATCATCCACAGAACCGAAAGGGTTGTCTTGATCATCGCTTCAGGCTACCCCGCCCCATTGCTGGCCCGCAGCCGCTCGGCCACCCCGGGCAGCTGGGCCAGCACGGCGTTCCAGAGATCCACCGGCAGATCCTGCCGCAGCTCCTGGAGCAGGCCGGCCAGGTGGTCCAGCGGCTCAGCCCCCTCCGGTGGGGGCGTCTCGCCCAGCAGCACCTCCCCGGCGTAGGCCAGCAGCAGGTGGGCCGAGGGATCCGGCAGGTGGCGGGCCTGCAGACGCGTGGCCTCCAGCACCGCTCGACCCAGCTGGGTGGAGGAGAGGGTGTCGGGATGGCGGCGCGTCTGGGCCTGGAGGGTATCCAGGGCGCCGATCCGGCCGGGCGCGGCGCGGAAGGCGCGGATCCAGTAATCGAAATCGAAGGCGCAGCGCAGGCTGGTATCCCAGGGCCCGATCAGCAGCGAGAGGCTGCGGCGCCAGAACACGGTGGGCTGGCAGAGGAAGCAGTAGTCGCGGAAGCCCGCCAGCCCCACCTCGGGCCCGCGGGTGGGATAGCGGTCGAGCCGTCGGCCCTCGGCATCGATGTGTTCCCCCTCCCCGTAGACCATCAGCCAGTGGGGGTTCGCCGCCAGGGCGGCGACGGCGCGGGAGGCCGCCGCGCTCAGATACCGGTCGTCGGCATTCAGCCAGCCGATCACCGAGCCCCGGGCGTGGGGCAGGGCGCGGTTGAGGGCGTCGGCCGGACCCTGATCGGCGCGGGAGACCAGCCGCAGCCGCCGATCCTCCCGGCCGCGGGCCTCGATGCGCTCCAGGGAGCCGTCACTGGAGCCGCCATCGGCGATCAGCAGCTCCAGCACCGCCGGATCGGCCAGGGCGCTGTCCAGGGCCTCCTCCAGGAAGCGCCCGGCGTTCCGGCAGGGCATCAGCACCGAGACCGAGGCGGCGGCCATGGGGGGTGAGATCTGGCCGCAGCCATTCTGGCGTGGGAAGCTGAAGCCGCCGCCGAGCGCAGCGGGAGCGGCGCGCGGAGGCCCTGACCCACTGCGATGAAGAAGAGTCGATCAAACGACAAACACACCATCCATGCCGCCGCGGCAGCCGCTGGTGGTCCGGCCAGCATCCTGGTGGTGGTTGCCAATTACGACTTCAACGCCAACGCGCAACGACTCAGGCAGTTCTTCGCCGATTCGTTCCCCACCCTGCTGATCGATTCCAGCTCCCCCACCCCGCCGGCGGA
>JBIKTO010000199.1:0-5423 GCA_044348065.1 Cyanobium sp. | reverse complement strand
GCCGCCGCCTTCACCAAACGTTTCGGAGATCACCTTGGCCTGGGTGATGGTGGTGCCGGCGGCGATGCTGCGGGTGAGCCACACGTTGCCGCCGATCTGGGCGCCGCGGCCGATCGTCACCCGGCCCAGGATCGTGGCGCCGGCGTAGATCACCACGTCGTCCTCGATCACCGGATGGCGGGGGTGCCCCTTGAGCAGGGCGCCGCTGGCATCCAGCGGGAATGACTTCGCCCCCAGGGTGACGGCCTGATACAGGCGCACCCGCTGGCCGATCACCGCCGTGCCGCCGATCACCACGCCGGTGCCGTGGTCGATGAAGAAGCTCTCGCCGATCACGGCGCCGGGATGGATGTCCACCCCGGTTTCGGCGTGGGCGATCTCGGCGATGATGCGCGCCACCAGCGGCGCTCCGGCCCCGTGCAGGGCATGGGCGATGCGGTGGTACGTGATGGCCTTCACCCCCGGGTAGCAGACCAGCACCTCATCGAGGCTGCGGGCCGCCGGATCGCCGCGGTAGGCGGCCTCCAGATCGGAATCGAGCAGGGCGCGGATGCGCGGCAGCTGCTGGGCGAACGCCGCCACGATCGCGCCGGCCCGCTCCTCCAGGGCGGCCTCCGGCTGCCGGCCCCGCCATTCCCGCAGCACCTGCTGGCGCAGGCTGGCCAGGGCGTGCTCCAGGGTGAGGGAGACATGCAGATCGGCGCTGGCCTCCGGCAGGCCCAGCCGGTTGGGATAGAGGGCCGAGCGCATGCCCTCCACCACCTGGGAGAGGGCCTCCCGCTCCGGCAGCGGATGGGGCCGGGTGGCGCGCGGATCGCCGGCCTCGAAGCGCTCCCGTTGCTCCCGCAGGGCGGCGACGATCTCCGCCAGGTCGAGCGCCGACCGATCCAACACCGCCCCGTTCATGACGCCAGGCCCTGCTCGTTGAAGACTCCTTCAAACAACACCGTACTCAGGTAGCGCTCACCGGAATCGGGCAGCACCACCACGATCGTCTTGCCGGCGAAGGCCGGCTCGTGGGCCAGCCGCACCGCGGCGGCCACCGCCGCGCCGCTGGAGATCCCCGCCAGGATGCCCTCCTCCCGCACCAGCCGACGCGCGTACTCCACCGCCTCGGCGCTGCTCACCGCCTCGACCCGATCCACCAGCTTCAGATCCAGATTGGCGGGCACGAAGCCGGCGCCGATCCCCTGGATCTTGTGCGGCCCCGGCTGCACCGGTTCGCCCGCCAGGGTCTGCCGGATCACGGGGCTTTCCTCCGGTTCCACCGCCACCGACACCAGCGGCTGGCCGAGGGTGGTCTTGATGTAGCGGCTGACGCCGCTGATCGTGCCGCCGGTGCCCACACCCGCCACCAGCGCATCCACCTGGCCGCCGCTCGACTCCCAGATCTCCGGCCCGGTGGTGTCGTGGTGGATCCGGGGGTTGGCGGCGTTGGCGAACTGCTGCAGCAGCACGTAGCGCTGGGCGTCGGAGGCGGCGATCTCCTGGGCCTTGGCGATCGCTCCTGGCATCCCCTTGGCCCCCTCGGTGAGCACCAGGCGGGCGCCGTATGCGGCCAGCAGCTTGCGCCGCTCAAGGCTCATGGTCTCCGGCATGGTGAGCGTGATCGGGATGCCCCGGGCGGCGGCCACAAAGGCCAGGGCGATGCCGGTGTTGCCGCTGGTGGGTTCGACGATCTCCTTGTCCGGCCCCAGCAGGCCGTCTTGTTCCGCCTGCCAGACCATCGCCGCGCCGATGCGGCATTTCACCGAGTAGGCCGGATTGCGGCCCTCGACCTTGGCGTAGACCGTGGCGCCGGCGTCGGGCCCCACCACCCGGTTGAGCCGCACCAGGGGGGTGTGGCCGATCGAGAGGCTGTTGTCGGCGAAGGCGGGCAGGGCCCCGGCCACGGCGGCGGAGCGGAGGGTGGGGGTGGCGGTCACGGGGCGAGAGCGAACGGGCGTTTCGTTGTGCTAGCGAGGGCGGTGGGGCCGGTGGTGTGGTTCGGACCACATCGCCGCCGCGAGCAGCGGGCCTGCGGCGATCGCCACAGCGTGTGGATCCAGCCGAGCCTGCTTCGAAGCAGAGGCGATCAAGATCCCTGATCGCTGGCCCGATCCCTTGTCCTGCCTGGCAGCCTGGGTGCTGTTTCACAGGATGCCCATGACCCGCCGTGCCCTTCCGCTTCGGGAGCGCCTCAGGCAGGGTCTGGCCAGCGCGGTGATCACCGCCGCGGCCCTGGCCTCCCCTTCCGCCGGGGTGGCCGACCCCTCCGCAACACGCGGCCTGGCCTCCGCGGGTACCAAGCCCCCCGCGCCCAAAACAGCAGCGCCGAAACCCACTGCCCCAAAAACCACCGCTCCCAAAACCACCGCTCCCAAAACCGCCGGCCCCAAAACCACAACCCCGAAACCGGCTCACGGCTGCGGCGCCCACGACGGAGGCTGCGGCCCCTCCCGCTGATGGACGACGCCCTGGCCCGTACGCGATCGGCCAGGAAGTCGCTTTACCACTGGCTGCGCCTGATCGAACGCCAGGGTTCCCTGGTGCGCGCCTTCACCGGCGCAGCCACGCCGCTCCAGCAGCAGCACTACCCGCCGGGTGACCTGCGGGATCCGGGAAGCGGTAGCCAGTGCTACTACCACTGCCATCGCGGCGATGGCGAACACGGCCATCTGCATCTGTTCCGGCGCCCCCGGCCCGGTGCTCCCCTCACCCATCTGATCGCCATCAGCCTCGATGGCCGGGGCCTGCCCCTGGCCCTGTTCAGCGTCAACCGCTGGGTGAGTGAGGACCGCTGGCTGCCGGCGGCGGCCTGCCTGCGGCTGCTGGAGGGCGTCTCCCTGAGCGGGGCACCCTGCGATCCCCATCTGGGCAGTTGGCTGCAGCACTTTCTGCGCTTCTATCGGCCCACCCTGGAGACGGTGCTGACACGGCGCGATCGGCGTCTGCGCCGGTGGGCGCCGTCCCTGGCGGCGGCCCTGGAGGCGCGGGATCTGGAGATCCCCAGCCACTGCCCCATCGACTGGGCCGCCGACCTGGCGGCCGCGGAGGCGGAGCTGGCCGTCGCGCCGGTGGATCGGTCTTCAGTCGGGCAGGCCGAAGCGCGGGCGCAGGCGCACCCCGAGGGCCGATCCCAGCAGGGCGAAGGCGATCCACAGCCAGCCGTGCAGGCTGGTGGAGGCGATGCCGGCCAGGTAGGCCCCCACATTGCAGCCGAAGGAGAGCCAGGCCCCGTAGCCCATCAGCAGTCCCCCCAGCAGGGAAGCGGCCACCGCCGCGGCTGACGGGGGCCTGCGGAAGACCAACCGCCCGGCGGCCGCCGCCGCGGCCGCGGCACCGAGCACGATCCCCAGATTCATCACCGAGGTGGTGTCCTCGAACAGGCCGGCCTGCAGGGCGCTGGCGAAGCGCTCCTGCTGCCAGAGGACGCTGCCGCTGGGATCCCAGCCCAGCTGCTGGGCCAGCTTGGCTGCCCAGAGGGTGAAGCCCCAGGTCACCCCCCAGGGCCGACCCGCCAGCAGCAGGGTCAGCGCGCCGAGCAGGGCCAGAGCCAGGGCGCCGCCGAGCGGGCTCCAGGGGCCCGCCACCAGCGAGCGCCAGCGGAACGGCAACCGGCCAGGCTCGGGGGAGGGCAGCCCTGGTCGTTGCCATCGCCAGAGCGCCGCGGCCAGAAGCGCGAGCACCAGCATCTGCAGCAGGGCCCCATGCCAGCCCCAGCGCTCGAGCAGCGAAACCCCCTCCAGCCGGGGCAGCGCCCGCCACGGACCCGGGCTGAGGGTGGCCAGAAAGGACCCGGCGCTGAAGCTGGGCAGAGTGAAGAGCATCATGCCGCTGCCCCCACCGATCGCGGCCAGGGTGCCGCAGGCGCAGCCGCTGCCCAGTTGCATGCCCACCCCGAAGAGGCTGGCGCCGATGGCGGCCTGCAGCGCCAGGGGCGCCACAGACCCCTGGGCCGCACCGCTGAGCAGGATCGGTGTGAACAGCAGGGTGAGCAGCAGCAGCAGAACCACCTGGGCCAGCACCCCACCACCATCCCCCTGGACGAGCAGACGGCGATAGCCGGAGGCGAAGCCGAAGCTGGCGTGGTGGAGCGAGGCTCCCAGCAGCACCCCGATGCCGGCGAGCGCGGCCCCCCGCCAGCCATGGGCTGCGGTGGCCACCAGCAGGGCGGCCAGCAGCGCGGCGAGCACCAGTAGGGGGAGGCGCTGCGGGGGCAGGGTCGAGGCGGGGCGCGTCATCACGAGCGCGGGCGATCGCCGGAATTCTGGGTCGCCAGGGCCGTGCGCACGATCCGCCCCAGCGGCTCGGCCTCCACCAGGAAGCCGTCATGGCCGTGCAGGCTGTCGATGCGCTCCTCCATCGCCGCCTGGGTGGGATTCATGATGAGGGTATCGAGAGTGCCGAATTGCTTGAGCGCCTACAGATCGGCCGCATGGCTGCTGTCGTTGCAGGTGAACAACGTCGTCTGGTACGGCGGCCATTGGTGGCAGGTGATTGTGCATCCCCTGCCGTCAGAGCCGAGCGGATCGAGGGGCTGATGGGCCATGGATTTGAGGCCCCGCATGGCAGCACGATGGCCCCTGTTTTTCCTGAAGGGTTCAGATCTTCAAGCAAAGGCATCGGAGAGCCGATCCATCCCGTGGTGATCACCTGCCTGCAGTGGGACTGCGACGGTGCCTTGAACGATTGGGATCGGCAATGGATGCTGCAGAAACTCACTGCCGCCGAGTCCCGCGGCCTGGTTGAGGGATCTCTCTCTCCTGGCGGAGATTGAGACCCCTGGTTGGTTTCTGCCCCGGCGGGATCAGCTCTTGGCGGTGGGATCGGGCCCCGTCTGCACCGGGTGATTCGTGGCGCTGTACTCGGTCCAGGAGCCCTCGTACACCCGCACCCGCGGGTAGCCGAGCAGGTGCTTGAGCACCAGATACTGCAGGCTGGCCTCGCGGCCGGTGCTGCAGGAGAGGATCACGTCCTTGTCGGGGGTGACGCCGCGGGCCGTGAACAGGGCCCGCAGGGCCTCGGGCGACTTGAGCTTGTGCGGATTCTTCAGCTGTTCATCTGGGTTGTTGGCTTCGGTGACGGACTGCCAGGTGATGTTGAGCGCGCCGGGAATGTGGCCATTGCGCAGGAAGGTGTTCTCGGTGCCCTCGAACAGCGCTTTCGGCCGCGGATCGACGATCACCACGCCCGGCTTGCCCACCAGCGGCAGCAACTGGGCCAGCGGAATCGAGAGGCCGGGCACCGTGGTGGGCTGGAAGCGGCCGCGGGCGTATTTCGGATAGGCCTTGGTGAGGGGACTTGCGGAAGCCTTGTAGGCGCTGTAGCCGCCATCGAGGATGGCGACCCTGGGCACACCGCTCTTCTCGAGGATGTAGGCCACCAGGGAGGAGCCGAGCACGTTGGCGCCGTCCGAGTACACAAGCACCGAATCGCGGTTG
>JBIKTO010000198.1:0-5427 GCA_044348065.1 Cyanobium sp. | reverse complement strand
GTTGATGTAGCTGCCCAGATAGAAGAGAGCAAACTTCATGCCCGAATATTCGGTCTGGTAACCGGCCACCAGTTCCTCCTCAGCCTCGGGAAGGTCGAAGGGAAGCCGTTCGCATTCCGCCAGGGCACAGATCCAGAAGATCACGAAGCCCACCGGTTGGCGCCAGATGTTCCAGCTCAGAATGCCGGCGCCCGCCTGTTGATTGACGATGTCAACGGTGCTGAGTGAGTTGCTCATCATCACCACCGCCAGCACCGCCAGGGCGAGGGGAATCTCGTAGCTGATCGATTGGGCGGCGGCCCGCAGACCACCGAGCAGGGAATACTTGTTGTTGGAGGCGTAGCCACTCATCAGCAGGCCGATCGGCTGGATGCTGCTGAGGGAAATCCACAGGAAGATGCCCACGCCCACATTGCTGATCAGCAGGTTCTGGCCGAAGGGCACCACCAGCCAGGAGAGGATCACCGGCACCAGCACCAGCACCGGGCCCAGGGTGAAGAGCAGGCCGTCGGCGCGGGCCGGAATGATGTCCTCCTTGAACACCAGCTTGAGACCGTCGGCCAGGGGCTGGAGGATGCCGAGGGCGCCGGCGTACTCCGGGCCGATGCGCTGCTGCACGGCCGCGGAGATCTTGCGCTCCAGCCAGACGTTCACCAGCACGCCGACCACCGCGGCGACGAGAACGGTGAGCATCGGCAACGGCAACCAGAGCAGGCGGGCCGTGCCGCTGCTCAGGCCCAGGCCCTGAAGGATCTCCACGAAGCTGGATTGGAGATCGAGGCCGGCCGTCACGATCGGGGTGCTGTCCATGGGCGGGTTGGGGGCCGGGCGGGGTTCAGCCCGAGCGGCCACACCATAAGCGGAGCCGGCGGAAGACCGGCGAACCGCGGCAGGGCGGCGATCAGACGCTGGCGGGGCGGCTCTCGAGCGGCAGCCAGGCGCGCACTCCGGAGCCGGTGTAGATCTGGGTGGGCCGGTAGATGCGGTTGGCGCCGAGCTGTTCGCGCCAGTGGGCCAGCCAGCCGGCGGTGCGGGCGATGGCGAAGATCGGCGTGAACAGATCGGTGGGAATGCCGAGCTTGCGGTACACGAGCCCCGAGTAGAAGTCGACGTTGGGATAGATCCCCTTCGGCCCGAGCCGGTCGATCGCGGCCTGCTCGAGGGCGCGGGCCACGTCGTACATCTCGTCGTAGCCCAGGCTGCGGAACAGGTCTTCGGCCAGGCCCTGCAGGATCACGGCGCGGGGGTCTTTGACCTTGTACTCGCGGTGGCCGAAGCCCATGATCTTCTGCTTCTCGGCGATGGCCCGATCCAGCCAGGCCGCCGCCTGGTCGGCCGTGCCGATCTTCTCCAGCATCTCGAGCACGTCTTCATTGGCGCCGCCGTGCAGGGGGCCCGCCAGGGTGCCCACCGCCGAGGCCACCACGGCGTAGGGGTCGGTGAGGGTGCTGGCGGTGACACGGGCGCTGAAGGTGCTGGCGTTGAGGCTGTGCTCGGCGTGCAGGATCAGGCAGGCGTCGAAGATGCGCGCCTGCAGCGGATCGGGCACCCGCTCGGTGAGCATGTAGAGGAAATTGGTGGCGTAGTCGAGGTCGTCGCGGGGCTGGATCGGATCCTGGCCTTTACGGATCAGCTGGAAGGCGGCCACCATCGTGGGGATCTTGGCGATCAGCCGCACCACCGCGTCGTAGATCGACTTGGGGTCGTTCGGCGCCCGCCGGGAATAAAACAGCCCCAGCGAGGCGGCGCTGGCCTGCAGCGCATCCATCGGGTGGCCGTTGGCCGGGAAGCACTTCATCATGTCGCGGATGCGGAAGCTCACCCGCCGGTGCATCTGCACCTCTTCCTTGAACTTCTGCAGCTGGAAGTAGGTGGGCAGCTCGCCCCAGATGAGCAGATGGGCCGTTTCCAGGAAGGTGCTCTGGGTCGCCAGCTGCTCGAGGGGATAGCCGCGATAGGTGAGCAGACCCTGCTGGCCGTCGATGTCGCAGATCGCGGACTGGGTGGCCGGCACCCCTTCAAGACCGGGCCTGTAGACCGGGGGAGAAGGTTCGTCCATGGAGCTGCGCTGTCCGCTGCTGCGAAGCTACGCGGGCGCCCTGCGCCGCGCCGTAGCCGGGGCTGCTGACCGGATGGCCGCCTGGCCCTCAGCCGATCAGCAGCCGGGGGCTGAGCAGCAGCCGCAGGCTGGCCTGGCCGGGGGCGGCGGATCGGGGCAGCCGCAGCACCGCCAGCCCGGCCTTGCGCAGGGTGAGGCTGCCGGGAGGGGCACCGATCAGGCGGGCGGCCAGGCTGCCCAGATCCGGTTCGTGCCCCACCAGCAGCAGCCGCGGCCAGGCCCCGGCAGGAGCCTCCAGGCTCGCCAGCCAGGGCGGCAGGGCGGCGAGGGCGTCGCCGCCGGGGGCCAGGGCCTCCGCCAGCTCCAGGGAGGGGGCCAGGCCAGCGCTGAGGGCCAGCTCGGCGGTCTCACGGGCCCGCCGCAGGGGGCTGGAAAGGAGGCGAGCGGCCCGCAGGTCGCGCTCCAGCAGGCGCTGCAGCACGGCCCGGCTGCGCTCCCGGCCCCGGGCGGTGAGGGCCCGGGCCGCATCGGGGATCGCACCACCGCGCTCCTCGGCGATGCCGTGGCGCAGCAGCAGCAATTCCACCGGATCGGAGGCGGAGGCGGAGGGGGAGGGGGAGGGCAGCGGCGTGAAGGCCATCGAGGGTGTGCGCTCAGCCGAGTTCGAGGCGGGCCTGCAGGCGCAGGGTGGCTCCCGAGGGCTCCAGGGCCAGGGCCAGACCCCGCACCGGCGGCTGGGAGCCGCCGCCGGCCAGGGCGGTGAGCAGGCGCCAGGGTCGCCAGGGCTGCAGCAACTGGCGGGCCGGCGCCTCCGCCAGGGCCCAGCGCAGGGGAGCGCCGGGCAGCCCGAGGGCGTCGAGGCGCTGCAGGAGCGGGGCGGCGGCGCTGGCACCGGCGGGTCGGGACTCCAGCAGGGCGAGGCTGCTGCCCCACCAGGCCAGGCCGTCATCCACGGCGCGCCAACCCGCCAGGGAAGCCTGCAGCTGGTCGGCCCCATCCCGGCTGGTCAGGCGGCCGGCGGCGGCGCTCAAGCGGGTCCAGACCAGGGCGGTGCGCTCGGGGAGCTCCAGGGGCGCCGCGATCAGCCCCTCGGCGGCGAGGGCCGCTTCGATCGCCTCCGGCTCTGGCTGGTCGGCGGGAGTGCCGAGCAACCAGCCCCGCTCCCCCAGGGCCGCCAGCAGGGGCCCGGCGTCGGCGCCCCCCACCAGGGCCGGGATCGGTCCGGCCCCGGGCGGCAGCGCCGCCCGGTCGAGCAGCGGAGCCAGCAGGGGCTGGGCCAGCAGAGCGGCGGGATCCTGCACCAGGGCCAGGCTGGTGGGTTGGCCCACCAGGCCCGCCAGCAGGGCGCGCTGGCGGTCCCCCTCAGCGGCCGGCAGGTCCAGGGGAGCGGAGAGGGCGAGTTCGCCGTTCAACTCCAGAAACCGCCCCTGGGGCCGCAGGGCCGCGAGCAGCAGGCCCGGCCGGGGCTCCCCATCCACCGGCAGGGGAAGGCCGAGCCAGGGGGCGAAGGCGGAGGGACGGGCGAGCACCAGGCCCACCCCCTCCCCCAGCCGCCCGATGCCCTCCAGCAGCCCGGGCTGGCTGGCGAGGTTGAGCTCCTCGATCTGGGAGACGTCGAGGGCCTGCTCCAGCACGCCCCGACCCGAGGCGATCAGCACCAGATCGTCCGCCACCAGGGCGGTGGCCAGGGGCACCGGCTCGCTTCCCTGCAGGGCGCCGCGGCCGCTGATCAGGCCCAGGCCCCGGTAGCGGCTCACCTGCAGGTCGGTGCCGGCCAGGCTGCGGGTCTGCCAGAAGCGCTGCAGGAAGTGGCGGGCGCCCTGCCCGTCGCGGCTGCTCAGGGCCAGCAGCCAGCCGCCGGGCGGCGGCGCCCCGTCGGCCGCGGGGGGGCCGCCGCCATCGAAGAGCACCAGGGCGATGCCCGGCGCCAGCCAGCTGGCCAGCTCATCGCGGTAATCGAGACCGGCGGCCGCGAAGGCGCCATCGCGCAGGCGGGCCACCGCGTCGCCGGCCTGGCGCCGCGCCCGGGTGGGGGCGACGGCGCGGGCGTAGGCGACCGGCTGCTCGCCGTCGGTGGTGAGGAACAGGCTCAGGGGGGCCTGGCGGGGCACGAAGCGGGCCGCCGGGGGCAGGCTGAGGGCCTGGTGCTGGAGGGCCAGGGGGCTGCGCCTGAGCACCAGCGCCCAGCCACCCAGGCCGAGCCCGGAGGCCAGCAGAGCGAGCGACAGCACCACCGCCAGAAACGGGCGGCCCTTCATGCGACCTGAGCAGGATGGCCCCATCCTGACGCCCGCCCCGCCCATGACCCAGCCCCGACCGACCGAGACCCCGGAACCGGGCGACGCCGCCAGAGCGGGGCAGCCGCGGACGATCCAGCCGCTCGAACTGGCCGAACGCCTGCGGGCGGGCGAGGCGATCCAGCTGGTGGACGTGCGCGAGGACCAGGAACTGGCTCTGGCGCGGCTGCCCCACGCCGTGGTGCACCTGCCGCTGAGCCGTTCGACGGAGTGGATGGCCAGCCTGGCGGAGCGGCTGGATCCGCAGCGGCCCGTGGCGGTGCTCTGCCATGCGGGCGTGCGCAGCTGGCAGTTCGGCTGCTGGCTGATCGAGCAGCACGGCTACCCGGAGGTGTGGAACATCCAGGGGGGCATCGATGCCTGGAGCCGCCAGGTGGACCCGGAGGTGCCCCGCTACTGAGCGGGATGTTGACGATGCCGCCTGGATCGGGCCGGCTCGCGCCGAAGCGGCGGGATTCCTGCCTACGATCCCCCCACCTTCCGCGCGGGTCCACCCCACACCCTTTCTCTTTGGACTGCCTGCCGCGGCGACAACAGGACGTGCTGCGCGCCACGGTGCGCCATTACGTGGACACCGTGGAACCGGTGGGCAGCCGGGTGCTGGTGCGCCGCTTCGGCCTGCCGGCCAGCCCGGCGACGGTGCGCTCCGCCATGGGCGCCCTGGAGCAGCGGGGGCTGCTCACCCAGCCCCACACCTCCGCCGGCCGGATCCCCAGCCAGCAGGGCTACCGCCTGTATGTGGACCAGTTGCTGCCGGCCCCCGGAGCGGCGGCCCAGCAGCTGGAGCGGGAACTCACGGGCCTCACCCTGCGCTGGTCGGCCCTAGACGACCTGCTGCTGCAGCTGGCGCGCCGCCTGGCGGATCTCACCGGCCTGCTGAGCCTGATCAGCCGGCCGGTGCGGCCCCGGCCCCAGCTGCAGGCGATCCGGCTGGTGCCCAGCGGTCCGCGGCTGCTGGTGTTCCTGGTGGAGGGGGCCGCCCTCACCACCCACCTCAACCTGGGTCTGCCCAGCCGGCTCCGCCCCCAGGTGCCGATCCTGGAGCGCTGGATCCAGGCCCAGCTGGAGGAG
>JBIKTO010000012.1:0-15257 GCA_044348065.1 Cyanobium sp. | reverse complement strand
CGGCGGGGGGGGTGCCGGCGGGGGGGGGAGAGCCTCCGCTGGGTTGAGGAGCACCACCATGGCCGCGGCCGTCTGCCAGATAGGGCGATCAGCGCTGGCGCGATGGTCATCAGCGACATGAAAGCGATGGCCACCAGCGAAGAAGTACCGGCCCACGTGGCTGGCGACTGTGGCGGTGTAGGGCTCCGCGGCGCCACGATCGGTGATGGCAACCATGGCGCCAAGCGGGGGGTGCTCGTGAGCTCGGAGCAGGTGCTGGCTGGCCATCAGGGATCCACCGGTGGGAGGGAGAGGAGCCCTGCAACCGCCTCCTTCGCAGCTCTGATGCGTCGTGCCTGATCAGCGGTGGCCTGCACGCTCGCCAGAGCGGCCTGGCGTCGCTGGCGATGGATGGCCGCAACTGCCTGCTGATCGAGCTCGCAGCCGATGGCACGAGGGCCAGCTGCGGTTTCCAGCTGGCGGGGCCCGGTGGAGTCCCGAAAACCGCCGCGGCCATTGGCGGGGTAAGCGGAGAGGCAGCAGCAGATGATCGCTGGATCGGATCCGGGCAGGATCTCTCCGGAGGGGAGCACGTCGTAGTCGGGGATGAATTCGTTGATGGCTCGGTCGTAGTTCGAGACGATGCCGGTGTCAGCACAGGCGAAACAGGCGAAACCAGGCACCACGAAAGCCGGACCAGCTGGTGGGCGTCGCTTGTGCGGAGCAAGGACCCAAGAACCATGGCCCTGGGGGTCAGGGGCACCAGGCGGTGCCAGTGTGGTGATCGAGGATGTCATTGGCTGATGCCAGTGATGTGGCGGTGGAACGCGAAGGGATCGGGCACCCCGGTGTCTGGGTCAATCGGTGCGACGAAGTCGCCAGCGCCGGACGGTGATGCCGGTTGGTTCGGCTGGAGGTAGGCGGCGAAGCGCCGTTCCTTCAGCCACCTCGCCATATCGGGGAGGGGTGGAGCAAAGCCGGAGGAGGCCTGTTGCTGATCCTGTGCTCGGATCTCAGCGGCCAGGGCCGCCACCAGGTCGGCAATGGTGTGGCCTTCGGCGAGAACGCCCGCGAGTTCACGCTGGGCAGCGGGCAGGGACTGGCTGGCGACACGCCGAGGAGCGGCCATGTAGGCGCTGCACAGGGCGTCGAACGCGGCAGTTGCGGCAGGGCCGGCGCGCAGCTGCTCACAGCGGCGGCGATAGCCGGTGGCCAGCGATTTGTATCCGCTGGCCGCGGCCTGCTCGAGGAAGGGCTGCAGCACTCCCAGAGCGTTGGCGTGATGGATCGCCGCCAGGTCGTGGGCGCTGAGGCCTCGCGGAGCCTGTGGATGCTTGCTGCGGCGTCGTGCCGCCCACTCCACCAGCAGCTCGCGGTGGGGCTTGGCGCAGTCGGGGAGAGGGGCCTGCTGGGGTGTGACCTGCTCGGTTGAACGGGGACAGGAATCGGCGGCAGCCAGGTGCGCATGTCGCTGGGGAGCGTCGTTCTGAGCTGACGTTACCACGATCTCGCAATCTGTCACGAGGGCGTCAGCCGTCGTGACCGAAGGCGCGGTGGCCGTGTTTTTTCGGCCGTTTTGGGGCATATATCCATTCGGAATAGGTATTAACCCTTCTTGGTTTTCTTCTTCTTCGTTTAAGGGTTTATTGATTGGGTCCCCCTGGAGGGGAGTCCCCCTGGGGGGGAGGGGTGCCCCTGTAGGGGAGGCCCCTGCGGGGGAGGGGTGGTCCCCCTGGGGGGGACTCCCCCCTGGGGGGAGGGGTGCTGTCGACTTGCGTTGTGGCGCAGTGGTTTTCGGGCCTCGCTTCTTGCGCTTGACCTCCATCCGGACCTTGTAGACGTTGGTGCCGCCTGGCCCAACCCCCACCCTGATGATCCAGCCCTCCGCCAGCAGGGTCTGCAGGGCTGTTCGGACATCGCGCTCCTTCATCCCGCATTCGAGAGAGAGGCGCGGGACAGACGGAAATGCACTATCTGCTCGGCCCGCATAGAACCACAGCCAGGCATACACAAACACCAATCGTCTTCTGCCTATTTCCGCGCAACTGCTGAGCAACTCGAGTGGGACCTGTGCAAACAACGGGCGATGCAATTCGCCTGTGAAGTCGTTGCTAGGCATGGGCGGCGCGTCAGGGGATGGTGTGGTTTCTTCCACTCCCCTAGGCCTGCAGATTGCGGCTGATGCGGTAAGATGTCCGTGTTGCGGCCATCAGATTCGCTGGGGAGCGTGCCTGGTGGTCGCAGCCCGTAAGGGCAACATCGGCTCCGTCGTTCCGGCGGGGCCTTTGTTGTGGGTGCGGGCGGGAAACCGACCAGTCCATGGGCACCATAGCGGTTTGAGGATGCCGCGAACCAGCGGTGTCACCAATCTGCAGCCACCACGGGCCCAGGGTGTGCTGGCGGCTGCGTGCGGGAATCCCGCGAAGCGGAAACGATGATTTTCGACAGCCGCTGATAGGACTTATGTTCGACAGCCGATGCAATCGGTCACCGTCGCCACGGGGGCAAAACGCTATGGGCCAACAGCAGATTGAACCGCGATCATTTTCTGCATTGGCGCTCGAACCATCCTCGTGGCTGTTTGCGGAAACGATCGGTCGAGACCGGTTCCGGCAGCTGCTGGCCGAATGGCTTCGGCGGAACGGCTGGAGCCTGGCTGTTGCCTCTCGCCTGGCGGAGTTGTCCCTGCTGGCCCAGGCCAATCGCCCCGTGCCGGACTGGACTGCTGGGATGGCATTGAAGCCTGGCGATTTGGTGAATCATCGAGGCCATGCCTGGGAGGCATTGGGGAGTCCGCTTTCAGAGCCGGCGGACGGGGTCCCAGGCTGGCGTGAGGTGGGTCTCACCAGCCGTCTGCATGCTTCTGGTCTGAACCTGTTCTTGCGCGGCAAACACCGTGCCATCACCAGCACCTTCCTGCTGGAGGTGGGCCGGCTGAACGAGTGGGTAGCGGCTGTTCAGGCTGGCAAGGCCCAGGCGCCGGCGGAAACTCGGTTGCGCGAGCTGGTGCAGGCCGCCGTGGTGATTCAGGATCAGGACGGCGCGCTGGGGTGTGAGGAATTCCTCTCCATCATCATCGGCCGTGTTGAGCCACCACCGTGGCCCGGGCCTACTCCCTCGACCAGCCCAGAGGAAACCGTGACGGCGCGCCAGCTGCGGGCCGCGGCTGCCGCTGCGGGCCTGGACATCGTCGACGACTGGGGAGCGATTGCCGCGATGTACCCCACCAGCGATCACCACCGGCTGAGTCGCCTGCAACAGGTGCTGCGCGGCACTGGCCAGTGGGATCCACAGCAGGAGGACGATGAACGGGCGGCATGCCTGGTCTTGCTGCAGCGGCTGCAGCGGCATGCAGAGGGCCCAGCAGGCGAAGGCAGCGCTGCAATCAGCGAAGCGATCTCCTCCTCGATCGGCGATGCCTGATCGGATGGCCTGAATCCAGAGGCCGATGCCACTGGATCACGATGGCGGCACCGTCACCAGCATGAGGCTCCATGACCACCAGCCGCAGCTCCTCACAGCTGTGCACAGCGGTGAGGAGCTGACGGCTCTGCCAGAGGATGTCGGCCGCGGCCGCGTGAAGAACGGTGACATGCAGGGTGTCACCGCAACGGGCGATACAGGCCAGCGGTGGCCCGTCTGGGCTTGAGTTGAAGCCATTGCGAACTGGGCTCATAGCGGGCTGGCAATGCGTGCTAGTGTTCGATTGACAGCTGATTGGCGGAGCGTAGCCAACCAGCGATCAACCACATCAGAAACGCTCTCGATGGACAGCTGCATCCCCCCTCCCGGAGTGCCCGCTGGGCAGCCGGCCACGACTCGATCCGAATCACCCCCTCACTCCGCACCGCCGCTGCCTGCGCCCCTGACCCTGGAGGACCTGGCAAACCGTGTGGCCGATGGCGAAGCCGCAACAGCTCGATGCTTCGAGGGGATGCGCAAGGCCTTTGCCGAGCTGCGCTCGGAGATGCGCCATCTGCTGGATGCCCGACAGGCGGCTCCCAGCTTCCCAGACGATCCTCGTCGTCGCCTGAACGCTTTTCTGGGCTACCTCCCCACGGCTGAACAGCAGGCAGAGCTCTTCCAGGCGTTGGCGGCTTTCCATGCCACCAACCCAAGGCTGACCCCCAACTGCACGGCCAGCTACGCCACAAAGAAAGGTGGTCAGATTTCTTACAGCTATGCGGATTTTGGCGAAGTAATTGCAACAGGCCAGAAGGCTGCACCCTTCGGCTTATCCGTGATCACCTGTCAGGAGTTTGACGACAACGGCCAGGCAATCGTGACCGGCTATCTGCTGCATTCCAATGGTGGAGCAATCTCCAGCGGTCCGGTGCCCCTCTACGTGGGTGAATCAGAGCGGCCAGGGCAGGCTCATAGCGCAGGGCTGACCACCTGCCGGCGGCTGGCGCACCAGATGGCTCTGGGCCTGGCTGCCGAACGTGATGACGACGGCAACGCCAACCACGAGATCAAAACAGGCGCCCCCCGGGCTGCTGCACCGAGGCTGGCCAATCCGCCGAGTCGCCCAGCGGGATCAAGCACTGCAAGACCTGTTCAAGGGCCACCTCCTGGGTGGCTGAGCAAGCAGGAGCGTCTTGCCCTGGAAGGTGAGCTGCAATCCCCAAGCATCACCCCGGAGCGTTTTGCTGAGATCGAGGATCGCCTGAGGGCCGCCAGCAATTCCATCAGCGCACCAGGAATCCGCGCAGCAGGAGCCCAACCATGAGCACAAGCCGATCGCTTGGTGGCCCAGCACGAGGCCCCTAGAGGGTTGTGCTGGTGCTGCACACAGAGGATGTGTTGATGGCCTCCCAGGTAATGCCGGCCACTGACAGGACGAGTTGGTGGTTACGAACCCGGCCTCTACCAGCAGACCCCTACGGGTCTGCGAAACAACGGGCCCCAGCGAGGGAGGTGGTTTCGCTCCAGGCCCTGCTGCCCATCTGGACCACCCCAAGGCCATCCGCAGCAATACAAAGAACAAACGACCCGTCACTTTCATCAATTTCCGTTTCCCACCATCATGCCAAATACAAACCAGCCACTTGAAGCTGTATCAAGCCTTATTCCTACACCGACAATGCCTGGTCCTGAATTCCTCTCTCTCTTGCAGATTACCGGGTTTGCGCTTTATCCGGATGGCAGTATCCTGATCCAGCGCGGTACTCGGCGATTGCAGCTTCTTCCATGTCGGCCCGATTTGCTCAGCGCCGATGACTTCAAGAGTCTTCTTTGGGTTATCGAAGCGGCGTTAGGCGCAAAACACAACGAGCTGCAGCAGACTGAGCCTGATTCCATTCAAGCGATGCTAAGGGTGATTGCCCTCTGCTTTGCCAGCAGGCCGACCGATCCAGCCGGGGCTGTTTTGAAATGGCTGCCGTTAACACTTGATGCCCTTCATGTCCAGTCATCTGGAAGAGGCCTTTGCCAATCAGTGGCTGGTTTCTTTCCCAAACCTACCATTCCACCGCGAGTACACACTCCCTGCCTGGAAACACTGGGCAGAGTTTCAGAAGCAGACAGGGTTGCGGCAGCGTAAACCAGCGCCCTATCGCGCTGATTTCGCATGGCCCACTGCTTGTGTCGCCGTAGAAATCAATGGTGGCATATGGAAGGCTGGTGGGCACTCCACAGGTAGCGGAATCACGCGAGACATCACCAAGACAATTCTCGCCCAGCTATCCGGTTGGGTTCTTCTTCCACTTTCAGATGCTCACATCTTCGATGGCACCCCCTACTGGCTACAACTCATTGCCGACCTCATCATCTTCCGAGAAGATCAGTTACTCGGCCGAGACACCACAGGTCACCGAGGTGGCCGGTGTGGATCTGACACGCTCCAACCATTGCCTCATCCCCTGGATGATCAATCGGTCTTCAAGCCCCGGGAAGACCGCCAACACCGTGACAGGCTTGGAACACTCGGGACTGGAATGGATCTCCGTGAATCACTCATGCGTCTGCGGCAGTCGGGACCTTCGACTGATTCATAACGCATCCCCCATTTGGCTTCGGCCATGGGGCAACTACATTCGGATGGAGGATGTTCTGGAGAGCATCGCTATTAACGATGGAGACCTTGTCTTAAATGCGGCGCCACCTGGCATTGGAATACCAATCGAAGGTCGGTATTTTCCCCCCGGGGCTCTTCAGTTTCTTGTCGATGAGCATGGCATGCAAGTTACTGGTCAGTCGACGACTTTGCCAACACCAGTGCGGGTGCAATCTTCACCATGCAATGGCTGGTGCAGGAAGCAGCACATCTATGTGGACCATGGCATGAAAGAGAAAGCAGTGATTTATTTCAACAGCCATGGTTGGCCCGTAGCATGTCGGGAAAACACCTTTCATCCTGGTTCATATTGTGTTGTTGACTGGAGCTGGTGGCGTTTTGACTACAGCCGGCCACAGCCCGACGCTGTTGGGTAGGTCAAGGATCCCAGACTGAACTCACGACAGATCTGCTCGACGATGGCCAAAGCCAGCATCTCTACCGCTCTCCCGTCTTCTGATGCCCAGAAGGCGAACGGTCTCCCTCCCCTGTTCCTGCTCGAGGCGGTGCAGGACACCTGGCTGAAGAAGTCACTGGAACCTGCCGTGGAGCTGCCTGAGGACCAGCGGGTCTTTGTGGCTGCCGGCAAGCGGTTGCCAGTGGTGAGCACCACTGAGATCCAGGGCAATGCCCACGAGCTGGTGCAGCTGGGGAATGGTGCCGGCCAGTGGCACGTTTTCGCGCCCCATTACCGGCGACTGCAGAACGCTGCGCCGGTAGCCGCGTCAGCACCTGCTGAGCTCCTTCTGCCTGGAGCAATCGACTGGACGAACTTCGATGCCAAGGTCACTGCCAGCCTCAGCGTGGGGGAAGTTCTGCAGTTTGATCCCCGCCGCCGCCCGCGGGCGCAGAGCTCGGTGATCCCTCGGATCATCGGCACCGCAGTCCAGTTCCAGGCGATTCGAGATGCCTGGGGCCGGCCGTTGGGGGTGACCAGTTTCTATCGCCCGGAGCCGATCAACTCCCAGGTGGGAGGGGTTCCAAACAGCTTCCATGTGAGCGGCTTGGCCATCGACATCTACCCGATCGGTCTGCCGCTCCAGTCCCTCTACGACTTTCTGCGGCACCGTTGGACCGGCGGATTCGGAGACGGCCGCAACCGCGGCTTCCTCCACCTGGATCGCCGCGATGGTGGTCGGTTCGTGCCGGGAGGCGGGGTGCGTCCGGCTGTCATCTGGCCCTACTGAGCGCTCCAGAGGGCACCCTCGGCCCTGCGCCGCCGCCGGAGGCCCGCTTCGCTGGGGCCGCCCGGGTTCACGTAGAGCAGCAGTGCCGCTGGCACCTTCCCCAGATCACCACGCACCAGACAGGCAGACAGCGTCCCAAAGCCCTGGGCGCCAAACCAGGCCGGGCCGCAGTTGTAGGTGAAGGACAGCAGGGCGGCCTGCTGGTTGCAGCTCAGCGCGGCCCATCTGGGGATCCGCCTGGCGAGCACCCTTCTATCCCTATCCAGGCGCAAGGCCAGCAACGCATCAGCCTCCCCCTGGCTGATGGTGTCGCCAGGCTTTACTGCGCGGCCATCGGCATGGCTGGTGCTGCCCCAGCCGATGGTCCACGGCTCACCCCCGCTCTCGGGATCGGGGTAGGACTTCAGGCGGCAGCCCTCAAACTCTTTCACCAGGGGCAGGGCCACGGTGACCGCCGACGACGTGGAAGCCTGCGCCAGCGCCGGGGGAGTTTCCACGACCTTCAACCAGGTGCCGTTGCGGATGTCACCACCCTCTCCAAGCCGTTGGCGCTGCTCAGGGGTGAGGAGGCCTTCGACGGCTGACCAGAAGGCCTCATGGCCTTCGTGGCCAGCAATGGTATGCAGGGCGTAGCGCATCAGGGATGGCTTCATGGCTCGATGGATTCGGTTCAGGCAGGAGTTGGATCGTCATCGGGATCGTCAGGTTCCCGTGGTGGCACAAGCCCGATCGGGCCGGATAGAGCTTCATGGGGATCAGAGGTATTTCGGCCGCGGCGGCCAACAACCGCCCCGCCGACAAGGCCCCCCATGGCGGCCGCGGCCGATTCGGCTGGGCTGTGTGCCACCAGGGCGAGGAGGGTGTCGGTGGACCGCCGACCGATCTCGCCCATTTGAGACCAGGCCGGTAGGCATTCCAGGGGCCGCCGGCTGCGGGCCTCGCACAGCAGGGCCTGGGTCAGGCCGGCCACAAGCTGCCAGCCGACGTTGGCCACCACCACCCAGCCTGCAATGGTGAGGCCGGCGCCGATCACGGGCGAGACAGTCAGCCTGTGGTCTTGTCGTTGTTGTCGTCTCATAGTTTCCCTTTGGAAATTCGTACTTCGTGCTCCTGTAAAGTCTCGGACATGGATTCGTATTTCTTTAGCAAGATGTCTCGATCCTTGACCAGGGTATTGATAGATTCGCGCATCACAATCACGTCTCTCCAGACGCCAATACTGGCGCTGGCAGCAGCCATGAATGACATGGCAGTGATCGTTGCAAGGACCGGCAATACATAGTCGCTATTGATCCCGTGAGGCAGCTTTGAGTCTTGGGCAACATGCGGTAGGCCCCCCTCGGCAGGCATCGTGCGTGGCTCCGGTCATTTCAAGTCTAGGCAGGGTGGTCAGCCCTAGAAAACTCCTCAATGATAGATATGAGTCCTTCGTCTCGGCTATGCGGAGCATACGGATCGGTGTTGCTTTGAAGCAATGCTCTGTAGATCGGCAGTTCGATCACTTTAGGGTCTGTGCAGGCTGGAGTGTATCCAGTGTCAGAGGGAAGCATGATGATTAAATGACAACGTTTGGATTGATGCTGAGGCCGTACTCAGAGCTTATACCGGCTGCATAGGATACTAGTCCGATGTTTAGCTCTAGTGGTGCTGTGTTTGTACTGTTCTGGGTTTCTGTCGAGATGTTAATGTTATAGCGACGCCCTGCAGGCCCAAGCAAGCTGGGCTGGCCAAAGAAGGCAGGCCTGGCCGTTCCGGTTCCGGTACCTGTGCCGTTTGCAGTAAACACAGTCTGAACGGTATTGCTGGTTGCCCCTATCGCCGTAAAGTCCGTAGTACCGATGTTGACTATCTGATACTCTCGGCCAACGATAAAGCTCCCCGCTGTTACTGTTGGTTGCTCACTAAAGAGAGGGTTTGCAGCGGGAATATCTGCACGCAGTGCCCCAGCCCTCTTAAAGATTGTCCGCGCCTTATAGCCGTCAAAGCCTGCAGTCCTTGTATAGTCTCGAAGCTCTACAGTTGCAAACCTTTCTTCGCCAAGACGAACGATGTTTCCAAGAAGCACTCCTCTGGTTTTTGTGCTGTTGTAGCCGTTACTGCCAAACCTTCCGACGAAGCCGTCGGTCCCCAGCTCGCTATTTACACTTATGAATGCTTCGGTGACTTTGAAAGAGCCCCAAGCGTGAATGAGTTGATCCAAAAATGGTCCGTCGTTGTTGTTAGATGGCTCCTGGCCATTGTCATTCCAGAGGTGGATGTGGTTTGGGAGGTATTTGGTATTGTTCTTATACCAGCTAGCATCTTCGCTATTCGATGCTCTGCCCCCGAGCCTGTCGATGTAGACACCATTGGGGTTGTTTATGGTTACTCCAAGAAACGTATGGTGAAACTGTTTCCATATCCATGGGGCATCCACGCTGGTAGTTCCGTAGTGGGCATTTCCTGATTCTGGCAGCTGGTTTGTCAGGCCTGTGCCAATTTGGCTACTGTCGATAGTGACATTTCCACGAAGGTAGATATTTGAGATTCGCAGCTGTACGCTGCCGTTTGTTGCAATGTAGGGGTCTCTTACTGCTCCAAGACTTTCCTTGTGTGATGGGAGAACGGGGCCAAAGACACAATCGTAGATCTCAGCCCTGTTTGAGGCTGATCCTTCCATTTGGATTACTGATGCAGAGGTCCATCCTTGATAGATGAGAGATCTGTCATTAACAGTCGCAAGTGTTGTCAGCAAAGTGCTTGTGTTGCTGGTCGTGTTGCCTGTAAAGGCTGAAGTTGGCAGTGATAAACTGGCCAGAAGAAGGTCAGACTGTTGGATCTGTCCTACACTTACTAGCTTAATCAGTTCCGGGACTCCTAAAAAGTGGAAACCTCCATCGAAGAAGACAGAGTGCCGAAAAAGCATCTGTCTACCGATAGAACACACGTGCAGCTGGTTGGCTGAGCTGGTAAACTCCCGTAGAAAGATCTTGAATGCTGCAAAGTTTACGCGGTTCACAGTGTCACCATATCCAGAACCATCAAAGTAGTTGTTTTCTATCGTTGCGCTGCCGTTGTTGTTGCCTGGAAACTGCATTCCCGACAGGGAAGCGTTCCAGGCCTTAAAAATGACCGAACATTCCCAGACTGAAGCCGGATCGTACAGGCCCGGAGCAATCCTTATTTCCGCCGTCTGGTTCCCACCTCCAATGATGGCATTTGCATATTCGCTGGCACGTGCAAGGGACGGTATAGCAGCGTCTTTGGAGTCTGGCGGCGTGTTAAACATAGAGTCAAGATTGCGGTCTGGAGCGCTGGCCTTTACATAGATGATCAGAGTGTCAGTTCTGGCACTGATATAACGACGCTCGGCCAATAGCCGATTTAGACCCGGAAGGTTGATCATCTTGTCCGCGCCCTGCTCAAGCTCCTCATCTGTAGTGGCTGCCTGCTTAGATGACAGCAGCATTGCGATAGTTGCCAGCTGGCCTGTCCCATAGTCGGCTGTTGTCATGGCGATGGATTCGCCACCATCCAGTTGCGACACACCTACCAGGTCTAGGGTTCCTGTTACCGCCAGGTTGTCTACGGACAGGTCATTCAGCTCTGTTGGTGGTGCTTCATCTGTTTCTGCCGCAATCCCCTCCACAGAGAGAACTTCGCCTGTGTCGGTGTTGATCAATCCCTGGTTGGTAACCTCAAAGCCATCTTTGTTGATGCCTTTGACTTCTACTCGCCCGCCTTCCGATGGTGCAAAGTTGGCGTTGAACTCATTGAGAGGGCTCATCGTGCGACGTGCACGAGGCAACGCCCTTGAATAGTTCCAGAAGCCCACACCATTGAAGTTGTGGCCCAGAAGTTGGACAAAGGACGGTGAACGGAATTCGATCGCCCAGTTCGCACGTCCGCTGGCAGCGCCACCGGTAGGCGCGGTAGGAAAGTCGGCGGCGGAGGCTGGATCAAGATTGCGGCTGGCCTCTGTGCGCGGCACCAATGCTGCGTGTGCCGCAGAGCTTGAGAAACCGAGCGCTATCAGGAATGCCAGGGCTCCTCGATAGTCGGTGGCGCTTCGCAGTTGGTCTCGAACGCTGCCGGATTCCGTGTAGATGGTGGCCCAGTTGATTCCGCAGTTGGCAGTTAGATCGCTTGATGTGTCGGTATCTGTATCAAAGATCAGCGTGGGGGCTTCGAGAGATGGGGGATCTTCTGCGTTGTAATTGGACTCCTGTTGCACATAAGACTCCTGCCAACGCGTCTCGTCTGGCGTCATGCCACTGGAGAGAAATGTGCTGTTCGCCGTGTAATGTTTGCCCGAGTGCTTTACGGTCTGACCCACCCTGTAGAAACGGTTAGGCGCGTATGTTTCGTCTGGACAGGATCGACGGATGCTGATCTCGGCCGACAGAACAACCCCTGCACCTTCTGCGGGGATTCCATTGGTGGTGGTCACTGCCAAAACCTCCGCACCACCAGTCGCAAGGTTTCGGTCAATGCCGCCGCCACTTACTCCGGGTCGGGTCTGGAGAATGCTGTTTCGCACAGGCACCCTGGCACTGGTGGTGTTGGAGAGCTGCAGGGTGACTCGTCTTTGCGATGTGGTGCGCGTATCAATGAGCCGTCGGATGTAGCAGCGCTTGCCGATTGCCAGAGATGAGCCGTTCTGGTCGGTCCCAATAGCAAGCCCCGTGCCGGCCTGGGCGGCGGGTGCCGAGATGTTGATTTCTGTCTCGTTACCGCTGCTCCACGCATTATTTGACAAGGTGGCGCGCCAGTCTGGCCCGCTCGGGTTTTCGATCCAGAACAGGGTGCCGGCAGGCAGACTAAATCCATCCTTGGCCAAGACAGCCGGAGTCGCAGGATCACTGCTGGCAGCCAGAGGGTTTTGCAGCGTGACGGTGCTGCCAGATATTGCGCTCACAACTCCCAGGGTGATCTTTCTAACGTTGCTAGTCTGCTCGGCAACACTTCGGGCTACACGAACTCGTTTAATGTTCCAGTTTGAATCAATGGTTTCGCTGAAGCTCTGATAACCGCGTGCAACCGCCACGCAGCCGCCAAAATTGCTGGTGGAGTTGCTGAACTCCATCTGAGCACCGCTATCGGCAAAATGGTGCCGACCCGCACCGATGGCGAAAACACTCACCAGCTGGCCGAACGCATCGTTGAGCAACGTGATATGCCGGCTCATTCGGCGCGGCTTCATGCGCACGTCGTCGGATTCGCTGTCGATCAGCTCCTGGTAGTTGACCGGGGCCCGCCAGGCGCCGGAGCGGTAGATCTCCCAGCAGCTCAGGTCCCGCTGCTGGCTGATGCCAGTGAACTGTGCTGCTACCAGGCTCTTGAGGCCCGTCAGGCGTGCGCCATCCCAGAACACACCCGACATCCCCCATTCGGTGCGGAGGGAGCAGTTGTAGATGTAGGGGCTGGCACCACGAACGGTGTCCCACGCCTCGGATGGGTTGCCGCTGATCGGCCCCACCGTCTGGAACTCTGACGTCCTGGTGACCGCGAGCGAGTTGCTCAGGTTGCCGGTGTTGTTGGCCCCGCCCATGGCGGTGCGGACCTTGGCGTACAGCTGATCCAGATCCGCCTGACTTGCGTTGTGGAAGCAGTCGAGCAGGTGATGGCTGCTGGTGGCACCAAACTGATCTCTGAACGTGACGCCGTAGATGTAGCTGGTGCTGGTGATCTTGAGGATCCCCACCCGGTTGCTGTAGTCGGCGGCCTCATCCGCCGCGGCCGGCACGTAGGACGGCCTGACGGTGCTTTGCCGCAGCGACAGCGGCGCGCTCGCCGTGGCATAGCGGGGCAGCACGATCCCGCCGCTGTTCGGGTTGAAGGCGATCAGGTGGTTGGGGGTAGGGTCAAATCCGGCCGCCGGCCATTCCGTCACCGGGATGGCGTAGCTGGAATTGCCAGGGTCGTTATAGAAAATGTGCGTCCCCGGGCTCAGCTCCACCGATGGGCAGTCGACGTTTGCCGCCTCTGAGTTGATCGTGAAGAAGTTTTTGCTGGTCATCGCAACGATTTCGATCGCTGCGCGGTTGATGGTGCGGAAGGGCCGCTGCTTGCTGTAGCCGCAGGTGAGCCGCTGATTTTCCAGCCGCTTGAGCTTTGCGGCGATCTTGGCCGCATCGGTGGCTCCGCCCGGCTCCTCGAACCAGTTGTAGGAACCACCAACGAACCGATCGCTACCGATGTACGGGTCGATGTAGATCGTGAAGGGACTATTGAGCGGATCTGCAGATTCTTGGTTGCCTGGCGAGATGTTGGCATTCCCCGCAAGCTGCAGCAGTGCATCAACCACTGCCGCCAGCTGCTCCTTGGCGCGCAGTTGCCCACCAGGGCCAAAGGCGTTCAGGATGCCGGCCAGGGCATTGGCGAAAGTGATCCGCATCAGCTGTTCATTCTCTTTGCAGGCTAGGCAGGCGCCCTCACTGAAAGGGGATGTGTCCGATCAGCGATGACAAAGCGCATCTCGCCGATCGCTGCGAACTGTCCGCTGATTCTCATGGTGTCGCCGGACTGAGCTGACAACCTTGTTCTTGTCAGAGCGATGTCAAGCTCATAGAAAAGGCACTCCTCGCGAATGAACTGGTCGCCATTGGAGTGGCCCCGCGGGCCATCGGCCACCAGCAGGCGGATCGTCGCTGTGCTGCCGTGCCGGCTGAGCTGTTGCAGCCTGAGCATCGCTGCGCCTGAGCTGACATCGGGGCTGTAGGTGTTGCTCACCTCGCCTGAGAACGATCCGGCGCCTGATGCCTGGCTGGCGACCACGGATCCAAACGCCTCGCCGATCGCGCCAGGGTCGAGCATGCCGGCGTCGGTTTCGATGTCCCATCCCGATAGATCGGCCTGCCGCTTCCAGCCCCTCTCATCTGCATCTGCGCCGGCCTCCTTGATCACCGCCGGGACGATCGGCACCAAATCCGCCAGCAGGCTTTCGGGATTCTCTGGCCGGGGCAAGACCAGCGCCAGGTCGAGCAAGGCCTCGGCGTAGCCGCTGCGGGTGCTGGCAACACTGAGTATCAGCCGATCGAACCCCACCAGACGTAGGGGCAATCTGCTGAGATCGCCGCCATTCACAGCCGACACCTCGATGCTGTAGAAGGTCGCGCGTTCCAGCGCGTCTCGGTGAATGAAGACTGTGGCCTGCTGGGCAAAGCCCACGGTGCCCGCATGCTCCCAGAAACTGGCAGTGTCATCAGGCCCCCAGAACGGCGGATCTGCGCCGAGGCGGTGCCCGGTGGCTGGCCCGCCGGAGGCCACATCACCCCAGAAAGTGTGCCCATCGGGGCAATTCGCGTAGCCCGTGCCGAGAACGTCGATCGGCAGGCCCAGGGGAGCAGTGAGCAGCACCTGATCGCCGTTGAGGAATTCGGGCTCCTCCACCCGCAGGCGCACCACCCGACCCGGCGCATCAAGCAGCTCATCGGTGAGCACCACTGCCGCCGGCCAGCTGCGGCTGAGAGTGAGAGTGCCGATCTCGCCGTCGATCGCCATGGCTCAGAAGCGCCCGCTCATGTCGCCGTTCACCCTCATGCTCAGCGAGCAGGCGATCAGCTCGCGCACGCGAACCGGTGCTCCCAGGGATGTCGAGAGGACCTCCATGGTGAAGTCTCCTCGGGAGGAGCCCCGGCGGGTGACGATCCTCAGGGTGTCGAGGGCTTCGTTGTCGTCCCAGATGCTGTTGGCCATCGCCACCGCCGCAGCGTTGTCAGGGTCGTAGAGGAATGTGCAGTTCAGCTGGGTGGTGCGCACTCCCTTGGCCACGGTGCCAGCTACCTGGCCGATGCCAGTGGTGTCCAGATCATCTCTGGACACGGTGGGGGTGACATCCGTGATCTTGCCGACCAGCGAACCGTTCCAATACACATCGCTCTGGGTCGTGTTCCTGACGCCCATGTCTGGCCTGGTTCATGCCTGATCAAGAGGCTAGGCAGGCGCTGCTCTACGAGCTGCGCTGCAGCCTGGCCTGCAGTTGCACAGGCAGGCTGCAGCGGCGGCGATACACCAGGCTCTGCTGCGGCGTGGGCGCATCCTGACCCACAGGCCAG
>JBIKTO010000197.1:0-5441 GCA_044348065.1 Cyanobium sp. | reverse complement strand
GGTTGGCCGCGGGGGTGAGGCGCTCGGCCGGGGGCAGCTCGGACGACTTGAGCGCCAGGCCGCCCAACAGGATCGGAATGCCGTAGAAGATCGTCGGCAGGCTGAGGTTGGCGTTGTCGTCGAGGTAGGCGATCGAGCCGATCACCGTGAGCAGGGCGCCGGCGATGGTGACCAGGCTGCCCGGGGAGAGGAAGGATTGCATCCCCCCATCCTCCAGCAGCAGGGGGCAGGATGGAAGGCGACGCAGCCCGGCGATGATCCCAACCGCTCCACAGCAGACTCCGGCTCCCGAACCGCAGGGGCAACTGGGTCTGGATGACCTGCTGGAGCAGTTGCGGCAGGATCGGCTCTGGCTGCTGCGCCAGATCGACAGCGGCCGCTGGCCCCAGTGGCGGCTTGACCTGGCGGCGCTGGAGCGGGAGCTGGGCCAGCTGCTCGACCAGGCGGCGGAGCGGGCCGCCGAGCGCTGATCGCGCCGAGGTCGGCGCGGCTCGCGGTCCCCGCCTCAGAACGGAATCTCGTCCTCCTCCTCGAGGGGATCCTCCGGCACCAGCGGCGAGGTGTTCCACACCGGGGGTGCCGCCGAGGCCGCCCGGCGGGCCGGGGCCGCGCCGGCGGCGGGCCTCGGGGCGGCAGAGGGAGTGGGAGCCGGGGCCTGGGGGGCTGCTGCCGGAGGAGCTGCTGCCGGAGGAGCGGCCCCCGGCGCGGCCACGGGATGCAGGCGGGAGAGCACGAACTCGGCGCGCTTCTCCTTGAGCCCGTCCTGGCGGGTGACGGTGCTCATCCGCAGCCGCCCCTCCAGCACCAGCCGCTGACCCACCTGCACCCGGTTCTGCAGGTCCTGGGCCAGATTGCCCCAGCCCACCACCTTCAGCTGACCCGGCGGGTCATCGGGCCGCAACCCCTCAAGCCGCACCGGCATCTCCGCGACCGGCGTCTGGTTGTCCTGGGTGTAGCGAAGCTGGGGAACCTCCAGCACCTCCACCTCGAGCAGACAGTGATTCACGCCCCTTCCCGAGCAGTCGAGCGCCCATCCTGATGCAAGGCCCCGCCCTTCACCAGGGGGGCGTCCTCCCCCAGCCGCCGGATGGGGCGGCGCGGATCTGGTTGATCGCCGGCACCGGCGAGGGCCCAGCGCTGGCCGGCGGGCTGCTGGAGCGCGGTTGGAACCTGCGGGTGTCGGTGGTGAGCCCGGCGGCGGCGCGGGCCTATGCCCCCCATCCCCGGCTGGAGCTGCGGGTGGGGGCGCTGGATGGTCCGGCCGGTCCGGAGGGGGCGGTGCTGGCGGAGCTGCGGGAGGCCGCCGAGCGGGGCCGGCCCTTCCGCTGGCTGGTCGATGCCAGCCATCCCTTCGCCCGGCGCATCAGCGCGGCCCTGGCCAGCGCCTGCGCCAGCGCCGGCCAGCCCCTGGTGCGCCTGGAGCGTCCCCGGCCGGCGGTGCCCGGGGCCACGCTGTTGGCGGATCTGGAGAGCCTGGAGGGGATCGATCTGAGCGGTCGCCACCTGCTGCTGGCGATCGGCGCCCGGCGGCTGGCCGAGGCGGTGGCCCATTCCCCCGGGGCCGTGCACCATGCCCGACTGCTGCCCCAGCCCGGCGCCCTCCGGCAGGCGATGGCGGCGGGGCTCGACGCGGCCCGCCTGGCCGCCCTGAGGCCGCCCGCCGAGGCGGGGGCCGCGGCCGCGATCGAGGCGGCCCTCTGCCGGCGCTGGCGGATTGAGGTGGTGCTCTGCCGGCGCTCCGGGGGGCCCAGCGAGAGCCATTGGCGGCGCCTCTGCGCGGCGATGGGGTTGCGGTTGTTGCTGCTCGAGCGGCCGCCGGAGCCGCCGGGGGCCACCCTCCTGCCGCTGGCCGCCCTGCTGGAGCGGCTGGGGGAGGCCCCGGGGGGCGCTTCGGGGGGGCTGGCCTGATGGCCTCTGGCGGTGCCAGCCTCCAGCCCATGGCCCCCTGAAGACACCATGGCGGAGACCCCCCTGGAACTCGTGCTCACCAGCGAGGGCTCCCCGGAGCGCGCCGAGGCCCTGGCCCTGGCGCTGCTGGAGCGCCGTCTGGTGGCCTGCGCCAGCCTGCTGCCGGGTCGTTCCCTCTACCGCTGGCAGGGGCGCCTCGAGAGCGGGGCGGAGGTGCTGCTGCTGCTCAAGACCCAGCCGGAGCGGCTCCTGGAGCTGCGCACCGCCCTGCTGGCACTGCACAGCTATGACACGCCCGAGTGGATCCACTGGTCCGCCAGCAGCGAAGGGGCCTACGGCGCCTGGCTGGCGGAGCAGCTCAGCCCAGGTGCCGGGCCACCAGATCCGGAAGGGAGGCCTGGGGTCGCGGGCCCAGCTGGGTGACCACCTCACCGGCGCAGAGCGAGCCGAGGCGGCCGCAGCGCTCCAGGCTCGCGCCGCTGGTGTGGCCGTGGAGGAAGCCGGCGGCGAAGAGATCGCCGGCCCCCGTGGTGTCCACCAGCTCGCCGAGGCGGAAGGGCTCGATCGCGATCGTCTCGTCGCCGCTCAGCAGCACCGACCCCTGTTCGCTGCGGGTGAGAGCGGCGATGCGGCAGCGACCGCGCACCTCGGCGGCGGCCTGCTCGAAGCTGTCGGCCTTGTAAAGGGAGGTGATCTCCATCTCATTGGCGAACAGGATGTCGACATGGCCGTCGACCAGCTCCTGGAAACTCTCACGATGGCGGTCCACGCAGAAGGCATCGGAGAGGGAGAGGGCCACCTCGCCGCCGCTGGCGCGGGCCACCTCCGCCGCCGCCAGGAAGGCCCGCTTCGCCTCGTCGCTGTCCCAGAGGTAGCCCTCGAGATAAAGCACGCGGGCCTGGCGCACCAGCTCCAGATCCAGGTCGTTGGGATCCAGGCCCACCGAGGCGCCCAGATAGGTGCACATCGTGCGCTGGGCATCCGGGGTCACCAGGATCAGGCAGCGGGCGGTGGCCGGACCGGTGCTGGCGGCGGGGGTCTCGAAGCGGGCGCCGACCGAGCGGATGTCGTGGCTGAAGATCGCCCCCAGCTGGTCATCCCGCACCCGGCCGATGAAGGCGGCCCGGCCGCCGAGCTGGGCGATGCCGGCGAGGGTGTTGGCGGCGGAGCCGCCGGAGGTCTCGAGCCCGGGGCCGACGCTGGCGTAGAGCCGTTCGGCCAGCGCTTCGTCCACCAGGGCCATGGTGCCCTTGGTGAGTCCGTGGTCGTCGAGGAAGGCCTCATCGGCCTGCACGATCACATCCACGATGGCGTTGCCGATGCCGACGACGTCCAGGGTTTTCTCGGCGGTGGTCATGGGGTGGGGATGTGGGGGTGAGTGGGCGGTGGGGGCTCAGGTGGGACTCGCGGCTCAGGCGCTGAGCAGGGCCCGCTTGGGGCCATGGATCGGATCCTCCACCACGATCGTCTGGTCCCGTTGGGCACCCACGGAGACGATGGCGATCGGCACCTCCATCAGTTCGGCCAGGAAGCGGAGGTAGGCCATGGCGGCGGCGGGCAGGTCGTCGAGGTGGCGGCAGTCCGCGGTCGAGCACTGCCAGCCCGGCAGGGTCTCGAAGATGGGCTGGCAGCGGGCGAAGTCCTCGGAGCTGCAGGGGAAGTGCTCGATCCGCTGGCCCTCCAGCTCGTAGGCCACGCAGACCTGGATCTCGTCGAGCTCGTCGAGCACATCGAGTTTGGTGATCGCCAGGCAGTCGAGCCCGTTGACCATCACCGCGTAGCGACCGATGACGCCATCGAACCAGCCGCAGCGCCGCCGCCGGCCGGTGGTGGTGCCGAATTCCCCGCCCCGGTCGCAGAGGTGGTCGTTGAGGCTGCCCAGCAGTTCGGTGGGGAACGGCCCCTCGCCGACGCGGGTGGTGTAGGCCTTGGCCACGCCGATCACCCGGTCGATCAGGGTGGGGCCCACCCCGGCGCCGATGCAGGCCCCGCCGGAGACCGGGTTGGAGGAGGTGACGTAGGGATAGGTGCCATGGTCGAGGTCGAGCAGGGTGCCCTGCGCCCCTTCGAAGAGGATGTTCTGGCGGGCCCGGGCCGCCTCGTGAATGGTGCGGGTGCAGTCGACCACATGCGGAGCGAGCCGCTGGCCATAGCCGGCGTACTCCTCGATCACCTCCTCGGCATCGAGCGGATCTAGGCCGTAGACCCGCTGCAGCAGTTCGTTCTTCTCCGCCAGCGGCCCGAGCAGCCGATCCCGCAGCCGGCTGCCTTCCAGCAGATCGATCACCCGGATGCCGTTGCGCTCCGCCTTGTCGGCGTAGGTGGGGCCGATGCCCCGGCCGGTGGTGCCGATGCGCCGGTCACCGCGCCGCTGCTCCATGGCCCGATCGAGCAGCCGGTGATACGGCATGGTGACGTGGGCGGTGGAGGCCAGCTTCAGCCCTGAGACATCGATGCCGAAGCTGAGCAGGGTGTCGAGCTCACCGAGCATCACCCTGGGGTCCACCACCGTGCCGGAGCCGATCAGACAGATGGTGTCGGCATAGAGGATGCCGGAGGGGATCAGGTGCAGCTTCAGCACCCGGTCATCAACGACGATCGTATGGCCGGCGTTCACGCCCCCCTGGTAGCGCACCACCACATCGGCCGAACGGCTCAGCAGATCGGTGATCTTCCCTTTCCCCTCGTCGCCCCACTGTGCACCGATGACGACAACATTGGCCAAGGACACTGCGGCCGTCAGCCGCCTGGAAGCAGAGGGAGCGAGCCTCTCAGAAGAAGGGGCCGTTCGTCAAAGAGCTGCTGTCGCCGCCCTCAGGCGCCGCGGCTGACGCTGGTTTCGGCCTTGCGCAGCTCCTTCTCCAGCCGGGTGCGCAGCGCCTCGGGCAGGGGGCGGTTGGCGTAATTGGCGTAGTGGCCCGCCAGGGAGTTGAGGGCGGTCTGCATGGTGGTGAACGACGTCAGGTTGCGCAGATCGCCCCGGGGGCGGTAGCGGGAGGTCCAGTCGTTGATCAGGGCCTTCGCCTTCGCTTCGCTCTCCCCACGGGCGGGGTCGTCCTGGGGCTTGGCGATGGTGGTCAGCAGGGCCTGGGCCGTCAGCACGGTGTCATCCACGTAGTTGCCGGTCAGGCCGGTGCCGCTGGCCCCGCAGGCGGAGAGCCCCAGGGAGAGAACCAGGCACAGGCAGAGCGCCAGCAGGGGACGGAACAGGGCGCGGCGCAGGGAGGCGACCATGGCGGAGGAGCAGGGAGAGGGCCCGCAAGGGGTGGTGCGGGGATCCTACGGGGGGCGCTCCGGGACCCTCAGGCGGCCGGCAGCCCGCGGCGCTGCTCCGGCAGCAGGGCGAGAAGGCGATCCAGCGCCTCGGCGCTGGGAAGCTCGGCGCGGGCGTCCGGGGCGCGGCGCTTCACCAGTTCCACCCGGCCCGCCGCGGCGCCGCGGCCCACCACCAGGCGCCAGGGGATGCCGATCAGGTCGGCATCCTTGAATTTCACGCCGGCCCGCTCGGCCCGGTCGTCCAGCAGAACGTCGAC
>JBIKTO010000011.1:0-15268 GCA_044348065.1 Cyanobium sp. | reverse complement strand
CAATGTGCCCAATGACGGCATCAGTAATCTGGACAACTTCCAGAACACCTTCACGCAGTCGACTGTGCCCGGTCCTCTTCCCATCGTTGGCGCGGCCTTGGCCTTCCGCTGCAGCCGCCGCCTGCGGCGCCGTGCCAAGGCACGTCTGAGCCTCGGCTGAAGCACCTCCCACTGAGGGCTGGCCCCCATCCCCCAGGCCTCCGCTCGCAGCGGGGGCTTTTTGTCTTGCGTCTCGCGAAGCAAGGCCTGGATCAGGAAAAAGACTCATGATCCTGCATGATCTGCAAGGGGGGGGTGGGGCATCGTTTGCAACGCCACTGAATCTCGGCTTAAATCTGGGGGTCTGGATTTGAATGGGTTACTCCTTTCATTTGGCGGCGACCTAGTGGTGGGAGCGTCCTGTTGTTCCCACGGATCGCCATATCGCTTCTTGATTCCCCCTCCCCATGACGCCCTCCTTCGTTCCCCGCCTTCTCCTGGGTGCTTCCTTGCTGGGCACCAGCGGCCTTGCCCTTTCTGCTGGCGGCTCCCAGGCCATGACGCTCTGTGGCTTCGGCAATTCGCTGAGTCCTGCCTGTGCCCCGGGAGTTACCGCCACCTTGGGTGATAAGCGGATCACAATCGTCGAGTTCTATGCCCCCACGTCCACATTGGTGAGCGGAAATGTTGAATTTTTCAATCCGCCGGCTGCCTCAGCCAATCATGCGGTCAACATTTCTTTTTCTGGCGACGCTGAATTCACAGGCCATTTATCCTATAAGTTGGAGGTGCTTGATCCGTCCAAGACCTTCTCAGAAGCCAAACTCAGTTGGGTCGATCTTGGGACACCCAGTATAATTGGAAAGAGCATTTACGCGAATGAACTCTTCTCAGAGCTCATCGGCTCCACATCTGCAAATAATGGCATCATTGGCCTGGCTGGAAGGCAAACAATCTTGGTTCGTGACTCCTACCTTTCCTATGGGGGCTTGAACTCGCTCCGCAACGAATTCAGTCAGCAGGGGGTACCCCCTGTGCCCGCCCCTGTGCCTGCTCCCCTGCCCCTGCTCGGAGCCAGCGCCGTGTTCGGCGCTTGCCGTCGCCTGCGTCGCCTGAGCGATCGCCTGCCTCGCCGCAGCGCGGTTGGTTCCCCCAGCACCTGAGGCCGACTGCGCGCTTCAGGTTGAATTTCCAGGCTGTCGCCAGGCTCCCTCGCTCCCGCCCAGCGCGGGGGCTCTTTTTTGGCATGCCCCTCGCCGCCACGCCCCCGCGACCACAATGGCGGCGTCCGGCTTCGGTGGCGTGGCGGCCCCCTCCCCTCGCGATGGTCATCCTTGGCATCGATCCCGGTCTGGCCCGTGTGGGCTACGGCGTGATCGCGGTGGATGCGGCGGGTCAGCGCCTGCTGGATTGCGGCATGATCCGCACCGATCCCGGCCGCAGCGAAGGTGATCGCATGGTGGAGATCGCCGCCGATCTGCGCACCCTGATCCGTCGCTGGCGGCCCGAGTTGGCGGCCGTTGAAAAATTCTTCTTCTACCGCTCCAGCACCACCATCGCCGTGGTTCAGGCCCGCGGCGTGGTGATCATGACCCTGGCTCGCTTCGCCATTCCGGTGGTGGAATTCCCACCGATGCAGATCAAGCTCGCCCTCGCCGGCCACGGCCACGCCGACAAGGCCGATGTGCTCGCCGCCGTGATGCGCGAACTCGATCTCAGCGATCCCCCCCGTCCCGACGACGCCGCCGACGCTCTGGCGGTGGCCCTCACCGGCTGGTTCCAGCGCTGAGCCCATGGACAGCGCCGGCCCCGCCGCCGCCCCCCACCCCAAGGAGGAGCTGCGGCGCCATTTCCGCCGCCGCCGCCGCCAGCATCTGGCGGCCGCCGGCGAGGAGCTCCTGGCGGTGGCCCGCCGCGAGCTGCCGCCGCTCCTGGCCCCGCAGCCGTTTCTGCCGCCGCCGCGGCTCGGCCTCTACTGGCCCCTCGGCGCCGAACCCGACCTGCGCCCCCTCGCCGCCGAGCTCCAGGCCCAGGCGCCGGATCGCCTGGCCCTGCCGGCGGTGCTGCCCTGGCCCCCCGGCGCCAGCGACCTCCAGCTCCTCTACCTCCCCTGGGATCCGGCCCTTCCGCTCGTGAAGGACGCCTGCGGCATCCCCGCCCCGCCGGCCCCCGCCCCGCCGGCTCGGGGTCCCCTGGCCCCTGCTCAGCTGGCCCTGCTGCTCGTGCCCGCCCTGGCGATCGATCGCGCCGGCATCCGCCTCGGCTCCGGTGGCGGCTGGTACGACCGCCTGCGCGCCGATCCCGCCTGGCGGGCGCTGCCCGCCCTGGCGGTGCTGCCCGCCGCCTGCCTCAGCCCCGATCCCCTGCCCCGCGATCCCTGGGATGTGCCCTTCAGCGGCTGGCTGGATGAAACCGGCCTGCATTTCATTGCAAGCTCGTAACGGCCGCCGCCGCCGCTCCCGCCCGGCGCCGCCATTTGCCAGGATCAACAGGAGCGTTTCGCCATCCCTTGGATCTGAGCCCCCTGCAGCAGCGGATCTCCTCCCACGCCGCCAGCGCCCAGCGCAGCGACAGCGCCCGGAGCTCCGCCTCCTTCTCGGCTCGCGCCCCGCGCCTCACCGCCGCCGAGCGGGTGCTTGCCGCCGAGCTGGAAGCCCGTGGCGACAGCCACGACGCCCTCTCGATGATGGTGAGTTCCATGGCCCGCATGGTGCAGGCGGGCCGGACGAGCGATAGTCGCTGGAAAGCCTCCTGACGTCCCCCATGTCCCGTTTCCGCCTGCCGGCCTTCACCGCCGCCCTGGGTCTGGCGCTCGCCCCCGCCCTCAGCCCGGCCCCGGCCGGTGCCCATGCGATCGAGTCGAACCTCGAGCATGTCCACCCCCATCCTTCGGGCGGCCTTCAGGCTGGCGTCGCCGCCTCGGCGGAACAGCTGCGGCTCACCGCCAGCTTCTCCACCGGTCAGCCCGTGGTGGCCGCCGCCGTGCGGCTCGCTCCCCCCGATGGCCGCACCCCCATCAACCTGGGTCGCACCGACGCTTCCGGAAGCCTCACCTTCACCCTCCCCAGCCAGGCCCACGCAAACTGGGAGCTGCAGGTGGATGGCGGCCCCGGCCATCGCGACTACCTGGAGCTGCCCGGCGTCACCGCCCAGGCGCGGCCCGCCGGCGGCGCCGCTGAATTCACCCAGACCGCCCGCCATCTCGGCCTGCTCGCCCTGGTCGGCTGCCTCGGCCTGGGGGGTCTGGCCTTCGGGCGCCGCCGCTCCTGAGCCGATGAGTACGGGCAGTCCCGCCCTCGACCGCATCGTCGAGCGGCTTGGAGCCAGCGCCGATCCGAAGCGTCGCTACGAATACGTGCTCTGGCTGGCCAAGAAGCTGCCCCCCCTGCCGGACGACCTCCGCCAGGACACCTACAAGGTGCGGGGCTGCGTCTCCCAGGTGTACGTGGTCGGCAGCCTGGAGAACGGCCAGCTCCACTGGCAGGGCGATTCCGATGCCCAGATCACCAAGGGGCTGCTCGCCCTGCTGATCGAAGGGATGGAGGGTCTCAGCCCGGACCAGGTGGCGGCCCTCGATCCGGCTTTCCTCACCGCCACCGGACTGCAGGCCAGCCTCACCCCCTCGCGGGCCAACGGCTTTCTCAACATCTTCCGCAGCATGCAGGCCCAGGCGCGCCAGCTGGCGCATTTCTAGGATCGGCCGATTGCGGCGCAGGGCCCCATGACGATCGGTGTCGGCTTGCTCGGGCTGGGCACGGTGGGGGCCGGCGTCGCCGCGATCCTGGCCAGCCCGCAGGGACGCCATCCCCTGGTGGGCTCCCTGGAGCTGCGCAAGGTGGCCGTGCGCGATCCGGGGCGCTCCCGCGCCGTGGACCTGCCGCCGGATCGGCTCACCACCAGCCCCGAGGCCGTGGTCGACGACCCCACGGTGGAAATCGTGGTGGAGGTGATGGGCGGCCTGGAGCCCGCCCGTTCCCTGATCCTGCGGGCGATCGCCGCCGGCAAGCCCGTCGTCACCGCCAACAAGGCCGTGATCGCCCGCCATGGTGAGGAGATCGCCGCCGCCGCCAGCGCCCGCGGGGTGTACGTGCTGATCGAGGCGGCGGTGGGCGGCGGCATCCCGATCATCGAGCCGCTCAAGCAATCCCTCGGCGGCAACCGCATCCAGCGGGTGAGCGGCATCATCAACGGCACCACCAATTACATCCTCAGCCGCATGGCCGATGAGGGTGCCGCCTACGCCGACGTGCTGGCCGACGCCCAGCGCCTCGGCTACGCCGAGGCCGATCCCGCCGCCGATGTGCAGGGCGCCGACGCCGCCGACAAGATCGCCATCCTGGCGGGCCTGGCCTACGGCGGTCCGGTGCCGCGCGAGCAGATCCCCACCGAGGGCATCGATCGCCTCGACAGCCGCGATGTGGCCTACGCCAGCCAGCTCGGCTTCGTGGTCAAGCTGGTGGCGGTGGCCGAGCGCCTCGACGGCGACGCCGGGGGCGCGGACGCCGAGGGCGCGGACGCCGAGGGCGCGGATGACCCCCTGCCGCTGGCCGTGCGCGTGCACCCCACCCTGTTGCCCCGCCAGCATCCCCTGGCCGGCGTGCATGGCGTCAACAACGCCATCCTCGTGGAGGGGGATCCGGTGGGGCGGGTGATGTTCTACGGCCCGGGAGCCGGCGCCGGCCCCACCGCCTCGGCCGTGGTGGCCGACATCCTCAACATCGCCGGCATCCGCCAGGTGGGCGGTGGCGCTCCCGGCGCGGGTCTCGATCCCCTGCTCGCCGCCAGCAGCTGGCGGCGCTGCCAGCTGGTGGACGGCTCCCGCACCCGCCACCGCAACTACGTGCGCCTGCGCACCCGCGATGAACCCGGGGTGATCGGCCGCATCGGCAGCTGCTTCGGCAACGCCGGCGTCTCGATCCAGTCGATCGTGCAGTTCGAGGCCCAGGCGGGCGCCGCTGAAATCGTGGTGATCAGCCATGAAGTGCTGGAGGCCCGCTTCCGCGAGGCCCTCGCGGCGATCGAGGCGCTCGACGATGTGGAGAGCGTCGCCGCCTGCCTCCGCACCCTCTGACCCCCGTCCCGTGCCCCCCCTCCGGCCCCCGCTCCCCGCGCTCGCCCCGCCCCGACCGCTCGCCCCGAGCCGACCGCTGGCCCTGGGTCTCAGCCTGGCGCTGCTGACTCCCCTGGCCGCCTGCCAGCCGCCCCGCGGCGCCGGCACCCTGATCATCGCCAGCCGCAGCCGCATCGACAGCCTCGATCCCGCCCAGGCTTCCCGCGTCGGCCAGCTGCAGGTGCTCAGCGCCCTGGGGGATCCCCTCTACGCCATCCGCCGCGATGGCCGCCTCGAGCCGCGGCTGGCCACCGCCCTGCCGCGGCTCAGCGCCGATGGCCTGCGGGCCCGCATCCCCCTGCGCCAGGGCGTGCTCTTCCACGACGGCACCCCCTTCGACGCCGAGGCGATGGCCTTCTCGCTGCGGCGCTTCATGGCCTTCGGCACCCTCGGCTACCAGCTCAGCGGCCGGGTGGCGGCGGTGCGGGTGCTCAGCCCCCATGAGATCGAGCTGGAGCTCAAGCGCCCCTTCAGTCCCCTGCCGCGCCTGCTCAGCTCCATCTTCCTCACCCCCGTCTCCCCCACCGCCTACGCCCGCCATCGCGACAAGCCCCTCAACGACCGCTTCATCGGCACCGGCCCCTACCGGCTGGCCTATTTCAGCGGCCCCAAGCAGCGCCTCCTGCCCTGGCCCCGCTACTGGGGCCCGCGCCCCCGCAACAGCGGCCTTGAGCTGGTGACCCTCAGCAACTCCACCGCCCTGTTCGGAGCCCTGCGCAGCGGCGAGGTGGATGTGCTGCTCTCCAGCAGCCTGGAGATCGACCACCAGCAGGCCCTGCACCGCGACGCCCTCGCCGGTCGGCTGCGGGAGGCGGTGGGCCCGGCCCTGGAGATCGGCTTCCTCTCCCTGCTCTCCGACCAGCCGCCGCTCCAGGATCCCCGCCTGCGCCAGGCCCTGGCCCGCAGCCTCGATCGCCGCACCATCAGCCGCCGGGTGAGCCTCGGCCTGCGGCCCCCCCTGCGGGAGCTGCTGCCCCCCACCCTGCCGGGCTCCTCCCCCAAGGCCTGGCCCGACTACGACCCCGCCGCCGCCCGCCGCCTCTTCCGCCAGGCGGGCTATTGCGACGGCCGCCGCCTCAGCCTGCCGCTCACCTTCCGCTCCGATATCCCCAGCGATCGGCTCTTCGCCCTCACCTGGCAGGCCCAGCTGCGCCGCGACCTGGGCGACTGCGTGAGCCTGGAGGTGAGCGGCATGGAATCCACCACCGCCTACGCCCAGCTCGACAAGGGGGTGTTTCCCATGATCCAGCTGGAGTGGGTGGGCGACTACCCCGACGCCGACAACTATCTCGTGCCCCTGCTCGGCTGCGACAAGCTGGAGGGGAATCGCTGCCGGGCCGGCGGCAGCGCCCTCAGCGGCAGCTTCTGGGGCGAACCCGGGCTGGAGGCGGAGCTGCAGCGCAGCAGCCGCATCGATGGCAGCGCCCGCCTGCGGTTGCTCGAAGAGATCCAGCGGCGCACGGCGGCCGCCAGCCCCTACCTGCCGATCTGGCTGGTGGCGCCGGTGGCCTGGAGCCGCCCCCATGTCAGCCGGCCGGAATTCGATGGCTCCGGCCGGGTGCTGCTGGGCGAGCTGCGGGCCACGCCCCGCCCGGGAGGGGAGCGATGAGCCGCCGCAGCGACCTGCTCCGCTACGTGGCCGCCCGCCTGGCCCTGGCGCCGCTGATGCTCTGGTTGATCGCCACCCTGGTCTTCCTGCTCCTGCGCGTCGCCCCCGGCGATCCGATCGACGCCCTGCTCGGCCCCCGCGCGCCGGCCGCCGCCCGCGCCGCCCTGCGCGCCCAGCTCGGCCTTGATCAGCCCCTGCTGCACCAGTACGGCACCTTTTTCAGCCACCTGCTGCGCGGCGATCTGGGCCTCTCCCAGAACAGCCAGCAGCCCGTGCTGGCGGTGATCCGCGAGAGCCTGCCCGCCTCCCTGGAGCTGGGGGTGGTGGCCCTGCTGCTGGCGGCGGTGGTGGGTCTGGCGGTCGGCTTCAGCGGCATCGCCCGGCCGGAGGGGAAGCTGGATCTGGCCGGGCGGCTCTACGGCATCGGCACCTATGCCCTGCCGCCCTTCTGGGCGGCGATGGTGGTGCAGCTGGTGTTCGCCGTCTGGCTGGGCTGGCTGCCGGTGGGCGGCCGCTTCCCCGCCACCCTGGTGCCGCCCAGCGGCAGCGGCTTCTACCTGCTCGACAGCCTGCGCGCCGGCGATTGGCAGCAGGTCGCCGGCACGCTTCGCCATCTCTGCCTGCCCGCCGCCACCCTCGGCCTGCTGCTCAGCGGCGTGTTCACCAACGCCCTCCGCCTCAACCTGCGCCGCGCCCTCGGCTCCGACTACGTGGAGGCGGCCCGCAGCCGCGGCCTCAGCGAGCGGCGCGTGGTGCTCCGCCATGCCCTGCCCAACGCCCTGTTGCCGGTGCTCACGATCACCGGCATCACCGTGGCCTCCCTGATCGGTGGCGCCCTGCTGATCGAGGTCACCTTCTCCTGGCCGGGTATCGCCTTTCGCCTGCAGGAGGCGATCGCCCAGCGCGACTACCCCCTGGTGCAGGGGATCGTGGTGGTGGTGGCGGCCCTGGTGGTGCTCGTGACGGTGGCGGTGGACCTACTGGTGGCCCTGCTCGATCCCCGCATCCGCTTCTGAAGCCCGCATCTCGCCACAGCGCCGCCGCAGCCGCCGGCTGACCCTGTAGGCGGCAGCGGCGCCCAGCACGGGAAGCGGACCCGGAACCCCCGGACCGCCCTGGGACTCGAAGGTGAGATCGAGGTACACCGGCAGAACACTGCGTTGATCACTGGGGGCACCAAAGACGTAGGTGGGACTTTGGCTGCTCTGGCCCACCTCCCGATTGTTGCGGCTGCTCAGGGCCAGCTGTTGGCCAAGCTTGCTGCTCACCAGAGCCAATCCCTGCGGATTAATGGAAAAAGAGGTGATGCTATTCTCCGGGGGGATGGAGGTGAAATTAACCGCAGAATAGGCTGTTCCTTGGCCCAGGTCATTGAAGTTGCCGGTGCCGTTGATCAGGTCTGTGAGGCTGCCGTTGACGCCGTAAAGTGAAATTGTCTGCCCATAATAGAATGATGGCGGACACGACGATCCTGTGGGATTGTTCACGCCGCAGCGCACTTTGAAGTTCTGGGCCCGCATCGTTGCTGCAGTCAACTGTTGATTGGCCGCCAGGGCATCGAGGATCGCCTGGCTGTCCAGGTTAAAGGCAAAAAAGCCGCGATAGGCGACGTCGACATCGGCGCTGCTGAAATCGATGTAGCCAGTGGTGTAATTGGTGTCGGTGGGTTGATGGTGGATCGGGCAGTAAAAAGAGCCGCTTGGCTGATCGTAGTCGCAATAATTGCCGATATCGAACGCCTGAATCGTCACGGTTGTCGCCTGAGCGGGGCTGGAGGAGGCCAGCAGCAGGCCGAGTCCGCTCAGGCCCAGGCAGGTCAAAACCGCGACCCGCGAATGGGTAAGCCTGCTTCCTGAAATACGCATGATCTTGATGAGGGTTGCGAAGGCTCCTGTCGGCAACGTAGCCATGGCCCTCGCGGTGACACTCGCTGGGCTGTATACATTTGTGTTGTCAAGGCGCTCAATTCCGACAGGCTGGCGCTGCCCCACGTGGTTGCCCAGGCTCAAGCCTCTACGGCCGCAACATCCTTCGCCAACGCCTCGCCTGCGGCGGATCCAGCACATAGGCCGTCACCCCCTCCTGCACCCGGCGTTGGGAGGGCAGCAGCAGCGGCTGCTCCAGCGTCTGCAGGAAGTCGCTGGTCAGGCGCAGCAGCAGGCGCTGCACGATGCGGGGGTCCTGGCCCACCAGCTCACGGCCCAGGCGGAACAGGGCCTCGTCCGTGGCCGCCACCCGCACCGGTGAGAAATGGCTGCCCCCCTCCACCAGCACCAGCCGGCTGCGGGGATCCCCCGACGGCAGGAACACCCCCAGCAGTTCCTCCACCGGCGGGGTCACCAGATCGAGGCTGCCGCCGGCCATCAGCACCGGAACCGGCAGCGGGGCCAGCCCCCGGCCGGACCACAGCAGGCTGCCGAAGCCGTTGAGCACCACCACGCCGCGCAGTTCCGCCGGCCGGGGCGGTGTCGTCGGCAGGCCGGTGCTCACCAGCTGGCATTGCAGCAGCCGGGAAGGGTTGTTGATCGGCAGCCGCTCCAGGGCCTGGCGACAGCGTCCCTCCAGGCCCGGCAGCGGCGCCAGGCCCGCCGCCAGCAAGGCCGTGAGGCCCCCCAGGGAATGGCCCACCAGCACCATGCCGTCGCCCTCGATCCCCAGACGCCCCTGCTGCTGGGCGGCCAGCACCGCCTGCACATCCGCCAGACGGGTGGGCAGGGTTTCCGCCCCCGGCGGCAGGATCTGCCCCGCCAGCGCCGCCTTCATCGCGGCCGCGTCGCTGCCCGGGTGCTGCACCACCACCACCGGCCAGCCCCGGTCGGCCAGGGCGGCGGCCAGCCAGCGCAGCTGCTCCGCCGTGCCCCCCAGGCCGGGCATCATCAGCAGCCAGGGCCGCCGTTTGCCGGGGTCAGCCAGGGATGGCCGCGCCGGCCAGAGTTCCAGGGGCAGGGCTTCGGCCCGATGGGGCACGTTGAGGGCGAAACGGCGCAGGGGCAGCCCATCGTCGTCGTCAAAGGCCAGCGCTCGGCTTGGATGGCTGTCCAGCGCCAGCCGGCGCAGCCCCTCCAGGGCCTGCTGCTGCTGGCGCAGCTGCTCGCGCCAGCGCTCGGCCAGGGCCACCAGCCCATCGAGCTGCAGGGTCAGCCGCTGCGGCGGCAGACGGCGCAGCAGCTCGATCGCCGTGACATCCCGACCCTCCTCCAGCAGTTGCAGCAGGGTGCTCTGCAGCAGCGGCGTGGTGCTGCGGCCATCGGCGGTGGTGAGCAGGCCGCCCAGCTCCGCCAGCATCTGGCTGCCCGCCCAGCTGTCGAGCAACTGGCGGCCGAAGCTGCGGTCGCGCAGCACCGGAACCTGCAGGAGACGCAGCAGATCCCGCTGGTTCTGCGGGCGCAGCAGGCTCATCCAGACCTGCAGTTCCTCGCCGCCGGAACCCGCCGGCATCCGCTCCCCCCGGCTGAGGGCCTCCAGCTGATCCAGGGGGATCGGAATCGTGAGGGCCTCCAACCGCAGGTCCAGCTGCTCGGCGGCCGCCACCGGTGCGGCCCCACCGGCGATGGCGAGGGCCCCGCCGACGAGGATCGCCAGCAGACTGCCCCCCATCCACCCCAGGCGGCCCCGGCGACGTGACGGACAAGGAAAAGGGTGGAGGGTCTGGCGCTGCACGGGACGCGGCCAGGGGGTGGACCTGGTGGTTCCAGTTTCCCGCGCCGCTGCGGCATCTGGCCCGAATCCGTCTGATCGCCATGGCCGGGGCGGGAGGCGTGCTCTACCTCACGCCGATCGTCTTCCATCAGGAGGCCTTCAGCGCCGGCCGTGTCACCGGCGGCGTGGCCCTGGCCGCCCTGGCCGGAACCCTCGGGCGCTTTCTCAGCGGCGTTCTGCTCGATCGGGGCCTGCCCTGCTCCCTGCCCGTGCTGCTCACGGTGCTGGGCGGCCTGGGCGGCGACAGCCTGCTGCTGGGCACCCGCCACTTCAGCGGATACCTCGCCGGCCAGTTGCTCCTGGGGGTGGCCGCCGGCCTGTTCTGGCCGGCGATCGAGCTGGCGGTGCCGCTCAGCTGCCCACCCATCGCCTCGGCCCGGGCCTTTGCCCTGGTGCGCAGTGCCGATGCCCTCGGGGTGGCCAGCGGGGCCCTTCTGGGGGCCTTGCTGGCCGAATTCGACCAACTGCGCACCATCTATCTGGTGGATATGGCCTGCCTGCTGACCCTGGCGGTGCTGCTGGTGCGCCGCCCCCTGCCGGCCGCCCATCCCCGGGCCGCCGCCGTCGCTGGAGAGAGGAGCCTGGGCTGGTTGGCACCCCTGCTGCCCCTGCTGGCGGTGGTGCTCGTGGCCACGGCGCTGCCGGCCCTGATGCAAAGCGCCCTGCCCCTCGATCTGGTGCGGGGCGGCCTGCGCCGGCCGCCGCTGCCCAACGGCCTGGGGGCGCTGCTGGTGGGTCTGCAGCTGGGGCTGATGGTGCTGCTCCAGTGGCCCGTGGGCCAGGCGATGGCCCGCCGGCCGGTGCGGGTGGGGCTGGGCCTGAGCCTGGCCTGCTTCGCCGGGGGCACCGTGCTGCTCGCCCTCTCGGCTCTCACCGATCACGGCTTCGTGGTGCTGCTGGCCGCCCAGCTGCCCCTGGCCCTGGGGGCGGCCGCCTTCCTGCCCACGGCCACCGAAGCGGTGGTGGAGCTGAGCCCGCTGAGCCATCAGGGCCTGGCGATGGCGCTGCTCTCCCAGTGCTTCGCCCTCAGTGCCTTCGGGGCTCCGCTCGTGGCCGGCTGGCTGCTCGATGGCCAGGGGCACGGGGTGGGGCTCTGGCTGGGGATGGCCCTCATCTGCCTGCTCTCCCTGCCCCTGGTGGCACGGCTGGGGGCTCCGGCGGCGGGATCACCGGGGCGCTGAGCAGGGCACGCCTCCGTTCAGGCGGCCGGCTGTTCGCCCTGCTCGGGGGCGACCCAGGCCTCGTGGGGCAGGGGCTCGGTGCCGTACTCCCAGTCGTCGTAGTCGGGGTCGTTGCGGATCTGCTTGTGAATCTCCTTCTGCACCTCGAAATCGTGGGGAGCCGGGGCGGGGGTGACGCTGGGCTGGGTTTCGGAGGTCATCGACGGCGATCAGGCTGACGCCATTCTCCCCGAGCAGTGCCCCCTTCGTCGGGGTTGGAGGTGCGGTGCTTCACGTCGACGCGTGGCCGGAGGAACCGGCGGCGGGTGGCACGAACCAGATCACGCTCCCCTGGCCCCCGGCCTCGGCCTCCATGTCGATGAAGGCCGGCGGGGGTTCGGGGCTGATGGCCTGGCGTTCCGCGCCGGCGTGGAAGGCGGCCCTCAACCGCAGCCCGGTGGACATCACCACCGTGGCGCTCCCGGCCAGCAGCAGAACCGGCGCCACCGGTGCCAGCAGGCTGCCCACCCCGAGAACCCCGAGGCCGTAGGCCAGGCCGGCCCCGAGGCCACCGCCCACGGCGGCGACACCCACCTTGGCGCCGGCCGCCAGGGCGGCCTGTTCCGGCGTTTTCCAGCCCCGTCGCACCGCCAGGGTTTCCTCGATCACCGCCACGGGAACCTCCAGCAGCGCGGCGGCCGCGGCCCCCCGACCGATCGTCCGCAACCCGCCGCTGGCCAGTCGCAGGCCAGAGCGGCTGACACGGGCCCGGGTCGCGGCTGGGGTAGTGGAAGCCTGGGCCATGGGCCGGGAAGGCGGCAACTGCGGTTGCAGTCTGCTGCACGTGTGACCGTCGGCGACGCGGCCCTCAGACGTTGAACAGGAATTCCATCACGTCGCCCTCGGCCACCACATACTCCTTCCCTTCGCTGCGCAGCCAGCCGCGGTTGCGCGCCTCCACCAGGGAGCCAGCCTCCAGCAGCTGCTGCCAGCCGATCGTCTGGGCGCGGATGAAGCCGCGCTCGAAGTCGGTGTGGATCACGCCGGCGGCCTGGGGGGCGGTCATGCCCGCCCGGATCGTCCAGGCACGGGTTTCCTTCTCGCCGGTGGTGAAGTACGTGCGCAGGCCCAGCAGGGCATAGGTGGCCCGGATCAGGCTGCGCAGCCCCCCCTCCTCGACGCCGAGCCCCTCCAGGAATTCCAGCCGTTCCGCTTCGGGCAACTCGATCAGCTCGGCCTCCACCTGGGCCGAGATGGTCACCGTGGCGGCCCCCTCGCGCTCCGCCAGGGCCTGCACCTGCGCCACGAAGGCATTGCCCGCGGCCAGATCGTTCTCCGACACGTTGGCGGCGTAGATCATCGGCTTGGCGGTGAGCAGGCCGAGGGGTTTGATCAGCGCCGCCTCCTCCTCGCTGATGGGCACGCTGCGGGCGGGTGCGCCCTGCTCCAGCGCCTTCTGGATGCGCTCCAGGCCGCCATCCTCCAGCTGGGCTTCCTTGCCGGTGCGCAGCTGCTTCTTCAGGCGCTCCCGCCGCTTTTCCACCTGGGCGAGATCGGAGAGGGCCAGTTCAAGCTCGATCACCTCGATGTCGCGCAGCGGATCCACCGAGCCGGAGACATGGATCACCTCGTCGTCTTCGAAGCAGCGGACGACGTGGACGATGGCATCCACCTCGCGGATGTTGGCGAGGAACTTGTTGCCCAGGCCTTCCCCCTGGCTGGCCCCCTTCACCAGTCCGGCGATATCCACGAACTCCACCCGCGTGGGGATGATCTCCCGGGAAGAGGAGAGGGCCGCCAACTGCTGCAGGCGTTCGTCGGGCACCGCCACCACGCCGCTGTTGGGCTCGATCGTGCAGAAGGGGAAATTGGCCGCCTGGGCCTGGGCGTTGGCCACCAGGGCGTTGAACAGGGTCGACTTGCCCACGTTGGGCAGGCCGACGATTCCGGCTTTGAGCATGGGGTGGAATCTACGAGCCCGATCCGCCGGCAACGGCCCCGAGGCGCGAGACTTGCCGCAGCGATGTAACAGACCATTTCAACTCCCCGCCCCCTCCTGCCGGTTGCCCCGGCTGCCCCGCCGGCCACCAGCGCCCCGGTTCCCCTGGCCCCGCTTCGGGCCCCCGGGGAGACCAGCCCGGCGCCGGCGGGCCCTCCGCCCGGCCGCTCCCGCTGGCGCCGCAAGCGCCTGTGGCTTGGCCTGTTGCTTGTCGTCGCTCCCCTCACCGGCCTGGGGATCTGGAAGCGGCAGCAGATGGAAGCCGCCCGCTCCGACCTCACCCCCTACACCGTGCTGGCCCGACGGGAGAGCCTGCCGGGGGTGGTCACCGCCAGCGGCGAGCTCGATGCCGTGGAGCGGGTCAACGTCAGCCCGCAGCGCCAGGGGCAGGTGGAGGAGATCTTCGTGGAGGAGGGGGATCTGGTGCGGCGTGGCCAGCCCCTGGCCCGCATGGATGCCGGCGACCTGGCCGACCGGCTCGGCGAGCTCCGGGCCGAGATCTTCGCCGCCGAGGCGCGGCTTACCCGTAGTCGCAACGAGTGGCAGCGCCGGCGCCAGCTCTATGCCAACGGCGCCATCAGCGCCGATGAGTACAGCGCCGCGCTCGCCACGTACCAGGTGGATCAGGCGGCCCTGGTGGCCGCCCGCGAGCGGCTGCAGCAGCGGGGGGTGGAGCTGGGCGACCTGATGGTGCGGGCCCCGTTCGATGGGGTGATCAGCCAGCGCTTCGCCGATGCCGGCGCCTTTGTCACCCCCACCACCACCGCTTCCGCCACGGCGGGGGCCACCAGCTCCTCGCTGGTGGAGCTGGCCCGTGGTCTGGAGGTGGTGGCCAAGGTGCCCGAGAGCGACCTGGGCCGTCTGCGGGTGGGCATGCCCGCCAAGGTGCGCGTCGACGCCTTCCCCGACCGGCGTTTCGCCGCCATCCTCCGCCAGATCGCCCCCCGGGCCGTGAAGGTGAACAACGTCACCTCCTTCGAGGTGAAGCTGGCCCTGGTGGAGCCGCCGCCGGAGCTGCGCATCGGCATGACCGCCGACGTCGACTTTCAGACCGGCCGCCTGGCCCCGCAGATCGTGGTGCCCACGGTGGCGATCGTCACCGAAGCGGGCAAACCCGGTGTGCTGCTCGTGGGCAAGGATCGTGAACCTCGCTTCCAGGCGGTGGAGCTCGGCTCCAGCAGCGGTCGCGACACCCAGGTGCTCTCCGGCCTGGAGAACGGCACCCGCGTGTTCATCGACCTGCCGCCCTGGGCGAAGAAGCGCCGCTGAGCGGCCGGGCGGCTCAGGCGGCCTGGCGGGTGGCCAGGAAGCGCCGCGCCGCCGCCACGATCCTCTCGCTGGCCTGGCCGTCGCCGAAGGGATTGTGGGCGCGGGCCATGGCCTGGTAGGCGCCCTCCTGCTCCAGCAGGTTGCTGGTTTCCGAGAGGATCGTGGCGCTGTCGGTGCCGATCAGCCGGGCGGTGCCCGCCTCCACCGCCTCGGGCCGCTCGGTGGTGCGGCGCAGCACCAGCACCGGCTTGCCCAGGGCTGGAGCCTCCTCCTGCAGGCCACCGGAATCGGTGAGCAGCAGGGTGCAGCCGCGCATTGCCGCCACCAGCCGGTCGTAGTCGAGGGGCTCGGTGAGGAAGGCGCGGGGATGGTCGCCCAGCAGGCTCTGCAGCGGGTCGCGCACCGTGGGGTTGCGGTGCAGCGGCAGCAGCAGGGCGGTGTCG
>JBIKTO010000196.1:0-5473 GCA_044348065.1 Cyanobium sp. | reverse complement strand
CCGCGCCCTCGGCCGCATCGACACGGTGATCTACCTGGCCACCAAGCCCAACACCGGCCATTTCCATGGCCTCGCCGCCCGCCAGACCCTGCTGCTGCCGGTGTTCAACCGCTTCGAGACGCCCCATCGCACCACCGTGGAATCGGGCAACAACTGGGTGCGCCTCAATGAACCGGGCAGCACCCACCTGCGCGGCGGCCAGCTGATCAGCGAGGTGGCGTTTCTCGCCGAGCTGGCCCACCGCCGGCTCGGCGACGACCCGATCGAGTGGCGGCGCCTGCAGGATGCGGTGTACGTGCGCGAGCTGATCGCCCGCACGGTGCCCGGCTACCAGGCCATGGCCGACATCGACACCAGCCACCGCGAATTCGAGGTGGCCGGCCGCGTGTTCGCCGGCCCCCGCTTCGCCACCGCCAACGGCCGCGCCCAGCTGGCCCCCACCCCCCTGCCCGATCTCGCCCTGCCCGAGGCCAGCCACTTCGGTGGCCTGGCCCCCGGGGAGAAGGGGCTGGTGCTCAGCCTGATCACCGCCCGCAGCTACGGCCAGCACAACACCGTGGTGTACAAGGCGGGCGACAGCTACCGCGGCATGCCCCACCGCCAGACGATCCTGATGAACCCTGAGGATCTGGCCGCCACCGGCCTGGCCGCCCACCAGCGGGTGAGCGTGCAGGGCGACGCCGGCCGGCTGGACGCCATCGAAATCATCCCCGGCTCGATCCGCCGCGGCGCGGCGCTGATGTTCTACCCCGAGGCCAACGTGCTGATGCATGCGGTGGTGGATCCGGCCAGCGGCACGCCGGCCTTCAAGCGGGTGCCGGTGCTGGTGCGGGGGTGACTCGATGCCAGCACTCAGCCTGCGGGGGCTCCTCCAGGACATCTACGACGGCGGAGCGTGTCCGGAGCTGGCGTCAGGTTCGTGGCCAGTGACGCCTACTCCGGTCTGGCTAGTGCTGGGCTGCAAGCTCCAGCCTCACCTGTTGCGGCGCAAAGGCTTCAGGGCTCAACCTCTGCTCAACCAGGGTCTTGGCCATCTCAGGCAGCCTCTCAAGATCCACCACGCGAAAGATGTCATTGAGAATGTCAACCGGTTTGCAGATCACCACCCAGGGAGGCAGCCGCAGCAGCCGCTCGAGCGCCTCCAGGTGACTGGATTTGCGGAGCAAGTGGGGGGCCGGCAGGCGGCCGCCGAAGTGCTCAACCGTACAACGAAAATTACCGGCATGGAAAGACAACACATCCGGATTCACTTCGCCTTCAACAACGCTCGCACCCGCTGGAAAGATCACATCCACGAGATCGACATGCCCACGCGGGGGGAAGGGATGCTTGGGCACCTTGGTGCCACACCAATCGTCCTCGTCCCAATTAAAAAGGGAAGAAGCCTGCTTCATGGTGCGGTGAGCCGCATCGAGCAGGAAGCGCTGATCCTCGGCACTGCGCTTGCCGAAGAAGGGAAAGTGGTGCAAGTAGTGGCCGAACAAATAAGCCGTCTGCACGGAATACAGCTCCGTGTCGATGACATGTGTATGCCACACGTAGTCGACATAACGCGAGGGCGAGATCGAAGCGCCCTGATTGACGTGGTAGAGAAACAAGAAGCCCTTGTATTTTCTAATGGCATCGATGGCCTGCTCAAGAGAAAGAGCGGGCCTGTCTTCCGCGTGCATTAGCTTGTGGGCTAGGGGCCCAAAATCAAGACTGTTCAATCTTGCCAGGAACTCATGATCGGATTCCGAAATGCGGGGATTTGACTGATCAAGCATGGCGTGCTCCCGGACCAACAAATGGAGCCTATTGCTGGCCATCAGCGGCCAGCAGGCCAGCATGCACCTCGTCGCATTTATTTGCATATTATGAGCACATCACTGCAAATTCTGCCGCATCAGGCAAGATCCTTTTGGGACAGCTCATGCCACTCCTGGGACCAGCCTCAAACTTGCCAAAACAGCCAAGTCAGGAAGAAAACGCAAGAGGCTAATCAGATTTACGGCCTCTCCCTTTTGCAGTCAGTTTCCTGGCTTGCTGAGCCAGCAAGGCGGATGCTGGCATCCCAGCTGCTGACGGCAAAGAAGCCGATGGGCTGGTAGCAGATCCGTGGCTGAAACGGGGGTTGTGTCGATGGCCATGGCCGGTGTCGCAGGGGCCAGCGCGAATCAGAATGGGAGACAGATGCTGAGGATTCCGCAGGAAACGGCATGAATCTCTGGATTCTTCAGAAGCGGCCTTCTGGATTGCTGGAGCCCTATGAGTTGACCCGCCTGCGGGAGGAAGCGCGAGCGCTCAGCATCCGCGTTGAGGCCGTGGCCCCTGAGGAGATTGATCTGATCGTGAGCCGCGGCGGCCGGCGCTCGATTCGTCGTTGCGGCATCGAAGTGGATCTTCCCGATGCGCTGTTGCCCCGCACCGGCAGTAGCACGGATTACTTCAGCTTGGCCATTCTGCGGCAGATGGAGAACCTCGGTGTGCAGGTGATCAACTCCAGCCAGGCCATCGAGGCCGTGAAGGACAAGCTGTACACCCATCAGATCCTGGCCCAGAACAACCTGCCGATTCCGCGCACGATGCTGGTGCGCTTCCCGGTGGATGTGGAGCTGGTGGCCCAACAGATCGGCTTTCCCTGCGTGGTGAAGTTGCTGGTGGGCTCCTACGGAGAAGGTGTGGTACTGAGCCGTGATGCCGGCAGCTTTCGCGACTTGATGGAGCTCATTGCCAGCCTCGATCGCTCCCAGGCCGTGATTCTGCAGCAGTACATCGGCAGCCGTACGGGGCAGGACCTGCGCGTGTGGGTGATCGGCGGGCGTGTGCTGGGGGCGATGCTGCGGAGCAGCACGGACGGCAGCTTCAAGGCCAACATCAGCCGCGGCGGAGCAGGCCAGCCCTATCCCCTGAAACCGGAGATCGAACAGCTGGCCTTGAGCTGCGCCGCGGCCCTGAAGCTGGAGATCGCTGGGGTGGACCTGCTGTTCGACGATGCTCAATACTGCGTCTGTGAGGTGAACAGTGCCGCGGGGTTCTCGGGATTTGAGGCGGCTACTGGTGTCAACGTGGCCCGGGCGATTCTGCAGCACTGCCGGGTTCCCATGCAGAACCGGCGCTGAACGGCCCTCAGGCGTGCTTGATGATTTTCGAGGTGCCCTTGTTTGAGACTTCCTTGTTAGAACCGAAAGCGCCTTCCTGCGCGTGGCAGCCAAGCAGTATCCATGCCGTCGCTATCCCAGCCGAGAGAATCTGATGTGATTCAGCCGCTCATTCGCCCGCTTTCGCCTACCCACTCAGGGTCCAGACCAGGCGGTCCCTCATGCCTGCTTTCATCTCGATCCCACAACTGGTCAACTGCTTGGCAACGCCCGAGGCGGTATTGTCCTGACCCGAAAACTGGAGGCTGGGCTGAAGCGCGCCGGCGACAGAGATGTACCATTGCGACCACTGGTCAAACATCGACCCGACACTCCGCAGCCGGTAGCCGGAATGCTGACTGTGACTGTCCGGGAAATTGTTGAGCGCCAAGTACGAGCCGTTGAATCCCTTGAAGTCGGCAATGGACAGGTCGTGTAGCGTGAACGACATGATTTCGTCCCGGCCGACCGCCGTGATCCAGTCGGCCGAGTACGGGGCCTGCACTTGCATGTAATCGTTGATGTCGTCGCGGACGCTGGCGTAAATCGGCACCCTGATGCAACTCGTCACCGGCGAGAGGGAAATGTGTTGCTCGTCCACCTTGTTGAATTGCCACAGATACGGGGAGTTGTCGTTCGGGTCGCAATTGAGCGATGAGTACAGCCAGTTGCAGGTGACCCGTAACTTGCCAAGCCCGCTGAGGGAGATGATCTCGGCTTGCATGAACGGCCCGGTCGCGGCCGTGTGCAGGAGGTCGCTCACGCTGCCGTTGTTGATGGTCTGCATCGGCTCACCCCCCCCGAAACGGATTGGACCAGTACTGTTTTTGGTCTTCTACTTTGGCGGAAAAGGCAGCCGCTTCGGTGCGGACGGCGGTCCAGGCGACCACGGCGGCGTCCAGTTGAAGCAACTCGATAAACTCCATGGTTACGTCGACCGCCGGCCTCTGGAGGGTGACCAGATCGCTGGTGATGGCATTCCAGTCGCCCATGACCCATCCGACGGCGTTCTCCAGCAGGGCAAGTTGGGCAGCTACCGGTGCCCAGTAGACGCCGAGTTCCGCCCCCTCACTGGCGGCAAACTGCGTATCCACAGCCTTGTTGACCGACAGGAACTCTTGGACCTGGCCGGACAGGGAATGGAAGGCCGCGGCCAGCGGCCCGGTACTTTCGGCCAGGGCCGCCAGGGCGGCGGACACAAGCTCCTGGAGCGGGGGGGAAGGAGTTGCCCCGGCGGGCACCTGCTTCACCCCCGCACTCAGGTCGCCGAACGTTGTGATCGCCCGTCCGGCGTAGTCGGCCAGCGCCCACGACTGGCTCACCAACCCGTCGTATGTGCTGTTCATCCATGACCTGCTACTGGCCAGGAGGTCAGGGTATCCCGGCAGGGTCTTCGACACGATCGCCGCGAGCGGTTCGAGCACCAGGACGGTACCGACCCGCTTGTTGATCGCCGTCCAGTCGGCGGCCGGGATGGTGAAGATCTCAGCTGTCGTGGGGTGTGCCAGCGGCGTCATGAGCCATCTCCCGGATTCGGGACCGTGCTCCCCGCCGCGATGGCTGCCCCGACGGCGGTCCCTTCGAAGGACATCGTGATCTTGGTCACCTTCGAGTAGTCGAGCTCGGGGTTGTTGTCCGTCAGGGAAATGCTCCATTCGGCGAAGGGCGTCGGCTGGAAGTAGGCGTAGGCCACTTCCTTATCCACGGACCCATCGAGTTGAATGACCCCGACCGATCCGTTGTCGAACTCCCAGGCGAAGTTGTTCGTCTGTCCTTTCGCGACCATCGAATACTGGAAGGGGCGGACGAGCGGCTTGCTCACGAACTGGTAGTGCACGCCCTGGTATCGATCCAGGTAGTTGCCCGCCGTCGTGATCTTGACGGAGATGAAGTCGCCGGCCTTCCTAGTCACCGCCCCCTCGAGCCAGACCCGAACCGTGGACAGCCGGACGCGACTCAGGCCGGCGAACAGGCGGGCCCCCAGGGGGACCGCCCACGTGGCCGTTCCGGTGGTCCGTAGCTTCTGGAGGACCGCCGGGTCTGTCACCTCGAAATTCTTGTTCTCCACCGGCTGGGGCGCCGGGTCGAACTGGTTCAGGGCCGTCGTCTGGTCCATGGCCAGCTGGGTAATGTCCTGGATGCCGGAGCTGAGATTGGCGACCGGGTCGATGATTCTCGGCTGAACGCCGGACGGCTGGAGGGCCCAGTAAAAGTAGGACGCTTGGTACGACCTGAGGGCGGAAAACAGCAGACTCTTGGCGTCCAGGTACCGACGGTAGAACTCCTGCATCATCGCCACAGCCGGGACCTCGCCCGCCTGGAGATCGTTCACCAGCTTCTGAAGGTTGGCCTGC
>JBIKTO010000195.1:0-5477 GCA_044348065.1 Cyanobium sp. | reverse complement strand
ATGGCGTGGTGGGGGCGGTGTACCGCCAGCTGATGGAGATCGAGAGCCGGCTGCTGCCCTGCGGCCTGCACACGATCGGCAAGCCGCCCACCGCCGAGGAGGCGATCGCCACCCTGGTGAACATCGCCGCCCTGGAGCGTCAGGAGGAGGCCATTCGCTCCTTGCCGGGGCTGCTGGCCGAATCCCTGGGCCGCACGATCGTGGAGGTGTACCGGGGCAATGATCAGGGTGTGCTGGCGGATGTGACCCTCAATCAGCGCATCACCGAAACCTGCCGGCAGGCGGTGGCGGCGATGGTGCGGGAGGTCACCGGCGCCGATGGGCGGGTGACCCTGCGGCGCAATTTTGGCTGGTTCTTCGCCCTGCTGGAGCGCTTCGGCGTGCGCTTCCCCAGCCCCTGGCTGGCGGCCTGCCGCGCCGCCGGCTTCCCGGAGGTGGATCAGGCCGAGCTGGATAAGCAGTTCGCTTATCTCAGCTTCTGCCTGGAGCAGGTGTGCGCCGACCAGGAGATGGCCAGTCTGCTGCGGGCCCTCGATGGCGAGTACGTGATCCCTGGCCCCGGCGGCGATCCGATCCGCAATCCCGGCGTGCTGCCCAGCGGCAAGAACATCCATGCCCTCGATCCCCAGGCGATCCCCACGCGGGCGGCGATCGCCGCCGCCAAGGTGGTGGTGGACCGGCTGATCGAACGCCAGAAGGCGGAGCAGGGCGCCTGGCCGGAAACGATCGCCTGCGTGCTCTGGGGCACCGACAACATCAAGACCTACGGCGAATCCCTGGCCCAGATCCTCTGGTTCATCGGTGTGCGGCCGCTGCCCGATTCCCTGGGGCGGGTGAACAAGCTGGAGCTGATCCCGCTGGAGGAGCTGGGGCGCCCGCGCATCGATGTGGTGGTAAACTGTTCTGGAGTGTTCCGCGACCTGTTCATCAACCAGATGGCCCTGATCGACCAGGGCGTGAAGATGGCGGCCGAAGCGGATGAGCCTCTGGCCATGAACTTCGTGCGCAAGCACAGCCAGGAGCAGGCCAAGGCCCAGGGCATCTCCCTGCGGGATGCGGCCACGCGCGTGTTCTCAAATGCCAGCGGCAGCTACAGCTCGAATGTGAATCTGGCGGTGGAGAACAGCAGCTGGGAGGAGGAGGGCGAACTGCAGGAGATGTACCTCTCCCGCAAAACCTTCGCCTTCAACGCCGACAACCCCGGCGAGATGAACCAGCAGCGTGAGGTGTTCGAATCCGCCATGAAAACTGCTGATGTCACCTTCCAGAATCTGGATTCGGCGGAGATCTCGCTCACCGATGTCAGCCATTACTTCGATTCCGATCCCACCAAGCTGATCGCCTCCCTGCGGGACGACGGCAAGGCCCCCTCCAGCTACATCGCCGATACCACCACCGCCAATGCCCAGGTGCGCTCGCTCAGCGAGACGATTCGGCTGGATTCACGCACCAAGCTGCTCAATCCCAAGTGGTATGAGGGCATGCTCAATTCCGGCTATGAGGGGGTGCGTGAGGTGGCCAAGCGCCTCAATTTCACCCTCGGCTGGAGCGCCACCAGCGGCGCGGTGGACAACTTCGTGTACGAAGAAGCCAACGACACCTTCATCAACGATGCTGAGATGCGGCAGCGGCTGATGGATCTCAATCCCCACAGTTTCCGGCGCATCGTCGGCACCCTGCTGGAGGTGCATGGCCGCGGCTACTGGGAAACCTCCGATGAGAACATCCAGCAACTGCAGGAGATCTATCAGGAGATCGAAGATCGGATTGAAGGGGTCAGCCAGGCCTGAAAAATCGTCGGCCAGCCTCAGGTTGAACGCTGTACCGGCAGCTGGCAGGGGATGAGCACCCGATAGGCGAGCAGGGAAGGCGGCTGGAATCTGAGTGGATGAAGCAGGATCTGTTGGGTCGCCCAAACTCTCGTCCAGGTGGATTCAGGCTCTCTGCATTTCTAGCCATAGTTCGTGTTTTCGTGGAGGTATACCCTCACGAGGTACTGTCGGGGCAGCGCTCAACAGCCAAAATTGATTGGCGTGTTGCTGGTTGCCTCTCCTGCGATGTATCTTTGGGCCACGCTTGTCACCCTGGGAGTGCTGATCTTTGATGATATCACCAGATCCACGCCCAGATTCCGATCTTGCTGGTTTTTTGATTTCTTCTTTTGCTCGTTGTCTCAACGCTTGTTGATGGGATTTTCCTCCATCCGAGGATCCCGCCCGCGATCGGCGGAGGTTCACCTGCACGGGTAATCCTGGTCATCGAAGCAGCGCGTCAACGGCCGTCGCACCGCTCAGTTGAGAAAAGATCTCGTCAAGGGTCTGATCTATACCAAGGCGTTGGCCGGTATTCTCTCGCATTAGGCTCCCAATGAAATGTGAAGCTGGTCCTGGGTCAGTTCACAGAACTTTTCGCCATCTGCACCTGAATGCTGGGCACCGGGAAACCGTTGGCACTGAGGGTGTCGGCGATCACACGGTTGGTGTCGAAGTACACTTGCCAGTAATGGTTGTTGTGGGTGTAGGGGCGCACCGCCAGGCGCGGGCCGCGCTCGCTGAAGCTGAGCAGCTCCACGTCGGCCTCCTTGCCGGGGTATTGGTTGGGCACGGCGCGTAGCGCCTGCTTGAGCAGTGCGATCGCTTTGCCCACATCGGCGCTGCTGTCGAGCTGGGCTTCCAGCTCCACGCGGCGGAAGGGATGGCTGGAGTAATTGACAATCGTGTCGCCGAAGAACTTGCCGTTCGGCACGATATGACGCACATTATCTGGCGCCAGGATGATGGTGACGAACATGCCCACCTCCTCCACCGTGCCTGTAACGCCGCCGCCGCAGACGAAATCGCCCAGAGCCACGGGCCGGAACACCTGCAGGAAGACGCCGGCGGCAAAGTTGCTGAGCATGCCGCTCCAGGCGGCGCCGATCGCCAGGCCGGCGCCGGCCAGCAGGGCCGCGAAGCTGGCGGTCTGCACACCGAAGTAGCCCAGAATCGCCACCGCCAGAATCACCCGCAGCAGGGCGCCGATCACGCCCAGCAGGAAGCCCGTGAGCGAGGGATCGAGCTTGCCGATCGAGAAACTGCGCCGCAGCACCTTCAGGGCGAAACCGATCAACCAGCCACCCACCACCCAGAGCAGGACCGCACCGACGAGCTTGAAGAGAAAGGGAATCACCAGGGCCCCGATCATCGAGGGGTTGTTGAGCGGGGGGAGGGGCAAGGCGGGCGCAGCGGCGGCGGGCATCGAAACGGGCGGTATCGCCTTCACAGGCTGGACATCCAGGGCTGGGTTGTCAATGCAAATCGGCCGCGGTTGCCCCTGCGACAGGATGTCGCCAAAGGGCATCAGCCATGCGGGCGGTTTGCACGATCGGCCCCACGTCGTGCACCCGCAGCACCGCCACGCCGGCCGCGATCGCCCGGCAGCACACCGCCGCCGTGCCCCACAGCCGCGCCCGCGGCCTGGGCTCGGCCAGCACCGCGCCGATGAAGCGCTTGCGGGAGGGCCCCACCAGCAGCGGAAACCCCTCGGCCACCAGCGCCTCCAGGCCCGCCAGCAGGCCGAGGTTGTGGGCGCTCGTTTTGGCGAACCCCAGGCCCGGATCCCAGATCAGCCGCTCCGGTCGGATGCCGGTGGCCAGGGCGCGATCGGTGGCCCGCAGCAGCTCCTGGCGCACGTTGGCCACCACATCGTCGTAGTGGGCCAGTCCGTCCATGCTGCCGCTGTCGCCGCGGCTGTGCATCAGCACATAGGGGCAGTCCGCCGCCGCCACCAGCGCCAGCAGGCCGGGATCGCGCCGACCGCCGCTCACGTCATTGATCCAGTCGGCACCGGCGGCCAGGGCCGCCTCCGCCACCGCCCCTCGGAAGGTATCCACCGAGAGGAGCACCTCGGGATCCGCCGCCCGGATCGCCCGCAGGGCGGGCAGCACCCGCCGGATCTCCTCCTCCGCATCGATTTCGGCGGCCCCGGGACGGGTGCTCTGCCCGCCCAGATCGAGCACATCGGCGCCGCGGCTGCGCTGCCGCCGGGCCTCGGCCAGGGCGGCGAGGGGAGCGGCGAAGCGCCCACCATCACTGAAGGAATCGGGTGTGAGGTTGATCACCCCCATCACCCCGGTGCGATCCCCCCAGGGGAAACGGCAGGGGGGCACCTCAGGCGGCCACGGCCACCGGCTGGTAGTTGCAGATGCGGGCGAAGCCTTCCGGGTCGAGGGAGGCGCCTCCCACCAGCACGCCATCGATCTCGGCCTGGGCCATCAGCTGATCGATCGTGGCCGGCGTCACCGAGCCGCCGTACTGAATGATCACATCCGGATGACCCACCCAGCCGCGGATCAGACCGCAGACCCGGTTCGCCTCCTCGGCGGCGCAGGTCATGCCGGTGCCGATCGCCCAGATCGGTTCGTAGGCCACGATCAGGCGCAGCGGATCCACCCCCTCCAGACCCTGCTCCACTTGGCGGTGGATCACCCGCTCGGTCTCCCGGGCCTCCCGCTGGTCGAGGCTTTCGCCCACGCAGAGGATGGGCACCAGCCCGTGGACCTGGGCGGTGCGGGCGCGCAGATTGATCTGCTCGTCGCTCTCGCTGTAGTACTTGCGGGGCTCGCTGTGGCCCACGATCGCGTGGCTGACGCCATGCTCCACCAGCATCGGCGCGGACACCATGCCCGTGTAAGCCCCCTTTTCCTCCCAGTGCACGTTCTGGGCGGCGATCGCCACGCCGGCGCCGGCCAGGTGCCGGCAGAGGGTGGGGATGGCGGTGAACGGCGGGGCGATCACCACCTCGCGGTCGGAGGGGAGATGCTCGATCAAGGGCCGGAAGGCGGCGGCGTAGGCCCGCGTCTGGGCGCAGGTCATGTTCATCTTCCAGTTGCCTGCGATCACGGCCTTGCGCACCGGCGTCTGCTCCCGACGAAGAGTGTCGCTCACGCTAATGGGTGACGGTGACCAGCACCTCACGGCCGTCGATGGCCACCACGTCGCCGGGGGAGAGCTGGCGGCCGCGGCGGGTTTCGATCACGTCATTCACCCGCACATCGCCCCGCTGGATGCGCTGCTTGGCCTCGCCGCCGCTGGCGGCCAGGGCCTGCCATTTCAGGAACTGATCGAGCTTCAGAGCGGCAGGGCGGCGCAGACCGCGGCGGACGTAGGGTTCCCCGATGCTCGCACCTTCGCCGGCCGGTTTCCGCAGGCTCTGGCCGCTGCTGAAGCCCCACCGGCGAACCCTGCTGGCCGGCGGCTTCTGCATCCTCGTCTTCGTCGCCAGCTTTCCGGTGCTGGCCTGGCTGGCGGGTCAGCTGATCCCCGCCATCGGCGCCGGCGATATCCCCCGGGTGCTGCGCAGCGTGGGCCTGGCCCTGGCGGTGTTCCTGGTGCAGAAGACCGCCCAGTTCGGCCAGGACACCCTGCTGGCGGGCCCGGCCCTGCATGTGAGCCAGGAGCTGCGCCAGGGCCTGTTCGCCCGCCTGCAGCGGCTCGAAT
>JBIKTO010000194.1:0-5485 GCA_044348065.1 Cyanobium sp. | reverse complement strand
GTCTTGCCTCGATCGGAGGAAGGGCCGCAGCTCCGGCTGCCAGGGCGGCGAGGCCGGTGTTGCGTAGAAATGAGCGACGGGCCCGATTGTCGATCGTCTCATCGTTTGGCAGGGGCGGCTCGTCGTGTTGGGAATGGGGCTCAGTCATGGGGGTTGGGAGTGGAATGTGGAGAAGGCTCAGGACAGGGTCATAACTCAGAAGAAGAACACCGTCTTGATCGACCAGATGCCGATGGGATCGTTGTTCACATTGTTCTCGGGATTGAGAACATAAATGACGCCAGGAACCACGCTGATATGATCCGTGATCCTGTAAGTGTAGGACATCTCAAGATGCCATGCCGGCGTGTCTTCAGTGGCGAATGCTGAATTGGAATGGCCCACTACGCGATAGGGATTGCCAACCACCAGAGTCAGCACATTGCCGGAGCCAAAGAGATTATTGTAGGCGAGTGCCATGTTCCATTCGAAAATCGACGCCGTGTCGCCTGCGTCTACGCCATAGGTGGCGTTGGAGTTGAGAGCCGTCGCACGCACGTAGCCAACATCAGCCGTGAGATACAGATTGCTCCACACATTCCATCCGAAACCAAGGGAAAGGTGGTCGCCGTTGATTCCCACTGGCGTGAGAGCCAGCTTGCTCGGCTTGCCTTCAGGAGAATTCGGGTAGAAAGTGCCGAACGGCTGGTCTGCATACTGGCTGCCTGTGAAGCCAGAAAGCCCATAGGGAGAAAACGATTGTGCGGTTGCCTTGACATAGGTGAGTGCGGTGCCAAAGGTATGGTTTTTCGGCGACGGGAACCAGCTGACTTGCGCAATTGCCGCTTGACTTGAGGAGGCAGTTTTGCCATCAGGAAGTTGGCGCTGACCGCCTCCCATCACGCCGCCAAACTCACCAAAGTAGCCAGCTCCAACATTGAATCCGCCGCCAATCTGCCAGTCCGCTGAAAAGCCGGGTCGGCCAAGAGTTTGATAATAGATTGGGTCAAAGCGCCCAAATCTGCTGATGGATTGGATGTATGGGTAGGCGGCCTGAAACGGCAGGCTGCTGCCAAGCAACTCGTTGGAAACCTCACTGCCGGCAGCGGTTGCCTTAAAGGTGAGTGCATTGCCCACTTTAAAGCGATAGAATAGATCGGCCACGTTGACCTGCCCTGTGTACGGGGGTGCGTCGAAGGAAAGGCGAGTTGAATAGGTGCCGGTCAGGTCTGGGGTGCGTCCAAAGAGAGGAGAACTGTACGGCTGGAAATTGGAGGTGTACAAATCAATGGTCAACAGGTCTTTGCCGTTAAAACTCGTGGCCAGCCCAAGGATGGTGGAGTATTGGAAAACAACGGCAGCATCGAGGGGTTCGGGCTCGCTCTGGCGAGGTCCGACTTTTCCTGGCTCCAGAACTTGGACTGCTGAGCTGATGGCCTTGTGAGGCCCACTGGCGGTATTGAGATAGAAGGCTGTGACCCCCATCAGCTTGGTGGTCGTGGAGAACTCCATCGCATCCAGTTCTCCAACCCGGGCCTCCAGGCCATCCACCCGGCCCCGCAGGAGGGCCATTTCCTTCTCCAGCTCCTGCAGAAGCCGCTTCAGTTCGTCGGTCACCTCGGTGACGCGATCCAAACAAGCGTTGAGCAGGGCGGCGGCTTCAAAGCGAGTGATGGGCTGCCCGCCTCGAAACGTTCCATTCGGATATCCGGCAACACATCCGTAGCGAGTCACGAGGTTGCTGAGGGCTTGGTAGGCCCAGTCTGTTGGTCGAAGGTCTGAAAACTGCCCTGTGGAGGTGACCTGCAGCTCCTCGCTGAAGGACGGGTAAAGCGTGATGGCCTCTTGATTGAAGCCGGCCTCGGCACCCAGGGCAGGAGTGATGGCGCTCGACAAGCCAATTGGAACCAAGGATAGGAGGGCAAAAGACCTCAAGATGAGAGGCATACGGATAAATAGAAATGTGTATTGTTGCGCACTCGTCGGGATTGGCAAGTGCAGGAAGCGCAAGACTCAAGCCGGGACCGTGCGTCCAGTGCGGGCAGGGTTGCCGGGTCATGGCGGACGACTCGATGGGGCCCGCCTTCACGGCAAAGATCCGAGGTCGGGGGGCAGTGGTTACTTGCTTGTCTCGGTCATCAATCTGGATCCTGCCCTTGCAGGCATCCCATGGACGATCCCCCTCGTGCCGTTGGTCGTCCGAGGAAAGGTCAGGCTGGGGTTTGGCGTTGTCGATGGCAGTTCAGGCCATCACCTGTTTTTCTGAACCCCAGACGGAACACTCCGTTAAGGATCGAATGCGAGCTATCATAAAGTCTCTGGCGGTCTGAGTTGAGGAATCAGAGTAGAGCGCCCTTCGAGTCGGCATCAGACCTTCGATCAATGCAACTCTTGTTGTGTACAAATCTGTTGTGGTAATTCTTGGCCCCAGAATCACACCCTGTCAGTGTGAAGAAGTCGTTGTCCCGATAGTTGGGTTCTTCAAAGCAGCCAGATAACAGGGCGCAGACACCTACCAAGGCCGCAAAGAGTGAGCCAAACTAAAACTTAAGCACGCTTGTGGGCCGCAGAATCCAGCCCGCTTCCCCTGGTTTGAGCTTGTAGCAGATCTGCCGTTCGCCGCCTGTGGCTTTGGCGTTGGTGTCGTTGGCTTTGTAGATCGGAAAGCGGCGCAGCAGGCAGCCCTCCACGATGGCGAACTGATCGTGTCCCCGGTAGCCCTCGGCAGCCGCACCGGAGAGTTCCGGCAAGAAGGTCGGCGAGAGATCACTGCCCTTCATCACGGCGTAGGCCACCAGTTCTCCGTAGCTGCCGCTGCCAGCCCCCTCGACGAACACGTAAACCTCCGGCAGACCGTTGCCGTTGAGATCGGCCACCTCCGCTCCCGCCACTTGGCCGTTGGCCGTCTGGCGGATCGCCTTGATCGGTGGCTTGGCACCTGTGGTGGTGATCGTGAGCTGCTGCTGGGAGCCCGCACCGCTGCTCTGCACCTGAAAGCTGAGGCCCTGCAGCTTGGGGGTTCTGTTGAAGATGGAGCCTGCCCAGGCGCCGACAGGCAGAGCGGTGGCCAGCAGCAGGGTGGCGGCGGTGAGCTGGGAGAAGAGGCGTTTCAAGAAGACAAGAGATCAGAGGAGTGTACCTTCATCAACATGGCGTCGACCACCGCTGCTGAGAACAATGAAAACAACCTAAGACTGGTGGAGATTCTTGCCAGCTTTCAGGGTGATCCGGCGTCGCAGGCGACGGCTCCAGGCCATGGCCGCGCCCACGCCAAGCATCGGGAGTGGAGCCGGGGCGGGCGTTAGGTAGGCGAGGCTGAGAAAGCGGCCAGAAGCAACCGTGCCGCCAGGGCCTGTCACCATGACAGGATCGCGATAATTGACAATATTGGGGGTGCGGTAGCTCTGGAATTCAACGAGTGTTTCGGGACCATGTAGAAAGAGCTCATCAAATGAAAAGGGGGCCCCAGAGGCGCTGGTGTCCAGCAGGAGCTGACGGGATGCGTAGACAGGTTCGTAAAAATTACTGTTGTAGAGATTCAGCCACACTCCGGTTACTGGGGAGCCTAGTGTGTTGTCGCGCGCCGACAGAGTGATATGTTCGCCTGTGCAGGGATAGACATCGCAAGGCGGAGCCGTGGGAGGCGGAGGCTCATTGGCATCCACCACGCGAGCGTAACTGGAGGTGGGATCAAAATTGATCTCTGAAAGTGTGCCGACACTGGCCGGATCCAGGGTGAAACGAAGCGAGGTAAGGATCTTGTCGAACATTCCCATTGTTGTCAGGCCACGGGTGCCGTTGGCATTGTAAAGGTCGTTCTCGAAAATGCTGTGGTCGGTGTCAAGTGCCGTGGCATCTAGAATGAAATCAACGAAATAACGGCTATGCTTCGGCGCTCCAACGATGCTGCTGCCGTAGTCCAATTCAATCAGTCCGTGGTATTGATAGGTTTTAGCCTTGGCTACTTGGCTGGCTCCAATCAATAAGAAGAGAGCGGCAAGGCCACTGGAGGCTAGCTTGCTCAGGGTGATCCGGGATTTCGGCGATAAGGAACGGGATGAGAAGTTAAAATGCGCGCTCATTGAGTTTGTTTTTTCTTGGAAACGATTATGCCCAAACGTTCGTACGCGCCGCCGCTGGTTGAAGCTTTTGTCAGCATCTTCGTGCAACTTGCGTTTTGATGACATCCCGCGTCGGTCTTTTGGTGGCAGGGTTTTTCGTGTTTTTCCGCCCGTCGCCGAATCCGCTCCTCGGCCTTGGGCCCTTGTCGTCCCCATCGCCGGCCTGCAGAGTCATGCTGAGAGCTGTCTGCATCGTTTGGCTTTGCCCCCTTCCCCCACAGTGCCTTCGTCTCAGAACCCTCTCCAGGGCGCTGGGTTGGTCACCGTGCTGGACACGGTGGATTTCGGCTGCTGGGAGGCTTCCATGGCCCAAACCCTGGGACACCACAGCAGCGAGTTGCTCAGCCCTGCCAACTCGTTCCAGGCACGCTTCCGCACGGGCCGCGTCGGGCCCTTCTCGGTGCTTCACCTGCAGGGGCGCGGCCGAGTGCGCCTGAAACGGGAGCAGCGCGAGCAGAGCGTGTTATGGCTGCCGCTGCGGGGGACCACAGAAGAGGGCATCAATGGTCAGAATTGGCTAGCCGAGCCAGGCACGGGCCTGCTGTTCCAGCCCGGTGATGCCATGGACGGTACAACCAGCGAGACGATTGAAGGTCTCTCAATCCTGATTCCCCCCAGCCTGCACCGCCGGCCCTCACGCCAGGCTTCACCCCTGTTGGCGGCGGGGCCGCTGCACCAGCGCATCCTGGCCAGCGCCCGAGCCCTGGCCGTCGCCGCTGCGCTTCAGTTCGCCGGCGCCGAACGCGCGGCCGACCAGCTGACCGAGGTTCTTCGGGAGTGGACGGACCGGTAGGAGCAACCGTTTCGCCGGGAGCGAATCACCGCCCGGCGCCGTCGCGACACGGTGGAATCGGCGCGGCAGTGGATGATGGCTCGCTTGCCGGAGCGTTTTTCGCTGGACGATCTGAGTCAGGCGGTGGGGGTGTCTCGGCGGCAGTTGCAATACAGCTTCCTGGAGGAATGGGGCCGCTCGCCGATGGCAGAGGCCAAGCGCCTGCGCCTGCAGCGCCTGCGGACCCTTCTCCTGGATCCGAGCCAGGATCAACGCCGGGTGACCGACCTGATGGTGGCGGCCGGCCTGATCGGCTCCGGGGTGACCTCCGCGGATTACCGCAACTGGTGCGGCGAAAGCCCGAGCCAGACCCGGCTGCGTCGCCAGGGTGGCGCGGAGGCGGCCGCCGATCCCGCATGACCATCGGTGATTGATCGTGCAGCAGAGCTGGGTGATTGTCATGAATCCTCAGCAACTTGCGTTCTGATGACATGTGCTCTGGAGCCGTGCCCGGCGCTTCTCTGCTCACCACCAGGAGGTTAACCGTTGCTGCAGCAAGGGTTTGCGGCCATGTCACGGCGATGTCGGTGCATTGGAAGGCAGGAGGAGAGGG
>JBIKTO010000193.1:0-5494 GCA_044348065.1 Cyanobium sp. | reverse complement strand
CGGTAATTTCTTGATGCCCCCATCAAAGAGCACGAAGTCGCGGATCAATTCGATGAGTCTGTCCTTGCGGCAGATCTTGAGGAGGTACTTGTCGAGCTTGAGCCTGCTGTTGTCGGCCTCATCTTCTTTCCAGCTGAGAAAGTATTTTTCCGGCGTCTGGATAGCGCCGTAGCGGAGCCCTTCGGAATCATTGCCAGCGAACACAAACTGATTGGTGGCAAAGAACCAAGCATTGAATTCTGGTTTTTGGTTGGAGAGATTCTGGCGGATGCCATCGCCGATGCTCACACGGCTGCGCTTGAGCTCAATCACGCCGATGGCGATGCCGTTCACATAGAGCACCAGGTCTGGTCGCCGTTCCTGGGCTCCTTTGAGGGTGACCTCCTCGGCAATGGCGAAATCATTAGCCTCAGGATTGTGCCAGTCGATCAGGGAAACCGTGGTGGTGGGCTGATCGGCAGCAGCTTTCACCTGCACCCCGAAGCGCAGCAGGGAGTAGACGCGGCGGTTGGCCTCGTAGAGGCCGGCCTGGCCGACGTCGGCGGCAATCTTGAGCTGGTAGAGCGCACCGCTGATCTCCGCTGGGCTGTGGCCACGCCGTTGGAGGAAGGTGATGAGGATCTCCTCCTCGAGGTTGCTGTTGCCGGGGCGGTCCTGCCAGTCGCCCAGATAGCGGTAACCAAGCTTCTCCTGGAAGAGGCGAAGCACCCGATCCTGGGTGGCGCGTTCGAAGCCGAGGCCGCTCATGGCTTGGGCTCGGCGGTTACGGCCAGCCGTATGACGCGCTCGACTCCGCTCTGGGAGCAGAGGGGCTGCGGGAGGAGACCGGCATTGAGGTTGCGGAGCACGTGGTCTACCACCGCGGAACTGGTGCGATTACGTTAGAGCAAAGCTTGCTGCGCTTGCCCTGTTGGGGCGGGCGATGATGGGGGCGATCGATTGGTTTGTGGTGCGATTCACGGCGGTTGTCCTGATGGTGTTTCCAGCACAACCCACTGTCCGGTCTTGGTGGAACCCTCACGGCGAATCCGTCCTTCCTGTCGAAGCTTGCGTAGGTTGTACTCCACGCCACTGTCGGAGAGATTCAGCCGACGTGCCAGCTCGGCGATGGTGACCTCCGGGTGGGCGCGCAGCTGGACCAGGATCTGTTCCCGACTGGCTGTGGCCTTACCGGTGGTGGCGCCGACGACTCGATGCCTGCCTGCTGCTCCCTGAGTTTCCCTCTTGGTTTCTTCCTCAGTTTCTTCCTTGGTTTCTTCCGTAGTGACTAAGGAAGACGGCTCAGGCAGGGGTCGACCCAGGGAGATGCGGAAGCCATCCTCCAACGCGAACACCGGCTCCCTCAGGCCCGCTTCGCGGCAGCGGCGGATCATGTCGCCGGTGCCGGTGCCGAGGCGTTCGATGTATTGGGTGAGGTAGAGGGGTTCGGCGAGCAGGGGATTGGCGGGGATGGAGCCGTGGGGCTGGCGCAGCTGGGCGAGGCTGAGGGAGGGCGGCAGGCTGCCGGGGTTCCAGACCTCCACCCGGTCGGCGAACACCATCACCTGCACCGAGCCGTTGCTGGTGTAGTCGCGGTGGGCGACGGCGTTGACGATCGCCTCGCGGATCACATCCGGCGGAATCTCATAGGCGGCGGGAGCCTGGGCGGATGCGGCGCGGGTGCCGACCGAGAAACTGAGGCGGGCGAGCACGAAATCCACGGCCTGATCCACCAGCTCAAACACCGTGCCCTTGAACACTTGATAGGAGGGGATCGGTTTGGCCACGGCGTTGCCGTGAAAGTGGGCGGCCTTGAGTTCGCTGCTGAGGAGGAAGCGCTGAGGTTGGCGGCCAAAGAGCAGAACAGCTGCGTGGGAGGGCTGGCCGTGGTCGAGCAGGTTGAGGTGGGTGAGCAACTCGCTGGCGGAGGCGTTGGGCGGCAGGGGGAAGCCGCGCACCTGGCGGGCCCGGTCGATGAACCAGGCCATGCGCTCGGCATCGAGATCAGCAAGCGAGGCCTGGGGGCAGATGGAGGCATCGAAGGGGCCGCTGCGGATCAGCTGGCGATCGTCGAGCCATTGCACCAGGGCGGCATAGAGGCCGGCGATCAGCTCGGCGGTGGTGGCGAAGCGGCGACGCACCAGGGAGGCCTCGGCCTGGCGGATCAGGGCGAGCATGCGCGGATCGCGGCTGGTGTCGTCGGCGGCCCTGAGAAAGATCAGGCGCGTTTTGCCGCGCTCACCGGCCTGCTGAAATTCCCTCTCGGTGGGGGAGAGGCCTTCCGCATCAACGCTGCCGTACTCACTGCCGAACAGGCCCACATACAGCTCGCACTGATCCACCAGGTGCAGATAGAGGTCGTCGGCGCGGCGGTCGCTGGCGGGGAGGTCTTCGAACAGCACCGGCTCGAAGAAGCGGCGCAGCAGTGGATCCCCCTGCAGGAAGTCGCGCAGGGCCAGGCGTTCGGCCGCGAACTCCTTCTGCACGCTGCTGAGGAAGATCGCGTGGCGGGTCATGCGGCCAGGAGCTCCAGGCGGAGGATCTCTCGCTGCAGGTTGGCGCGGAAGGCGGCGGCGAACACGACAAGCCCGTGGTCCTGGTTGTGATTCTCGAAGCCGAAACCGCTCATCGCTCTTGCTGTGGCGGGGCATCAGGGCCCACGAGAACCGCTCGACCGTCTTGCCAGATGGCGATGTAATGGCCGAGGCGAGCTTTGCGGTCCAGTTCAGCGGCCACCGCCTGCTGAAGGGCCTCAAGGATCTGCTGATCAGTGGGGGAGAGGGGGTGGTTCATCGGGCCAGATCCTGAAGCTGGGCATAGAGGGTGGCATTCACGATGGTGCGCATCGGGCCGGCCTGGAAGAACACGGGCTCGGGCCTTGACCCAGCATTCAGGTTGCAGAGGGCGTGGTCCACGGCCGGGGCATAGGCATCGAGTAGGAGTTGAAGGCTACGGGGAAAGCGCCGCCGCAGGACGGGCAAGGGCACGTCGTGGCCGCCATGGGCAACCCGCTCTGCCACCCGAAGGATCGACAGTTCAACGGAGGGCAACGCCAAGTAGACCAGCTCCACCCGCCAGCCAGAGCTGCGCAGGCGCCGGATCAGCTGCAGGTAGCCGCGCCCGGAGAGGGTTGTTTCGAAAGCGAAGCTCCGCCTCGCCTGGATGTGGTTGTCGATCTCCTTCAACATCAGGCGACTGGCCGCCAACAGCTGCTGCTGCGGAGCCAGGGGAGAGAGGCCTGCCGCGATCAGATCGGCGTTGACGAAGATCTGGGCGTCGGGGAACTGGCGCAGGTAGGTGAGGGCAAAGGTGGTTTTACCGGCTCCGTTGGGGCCGGCGATGATGCGGCAGATGGGTGTCTGCGCCGAAGTCATGCCGGCACCGCCAGGATTTCGCGCGTCACGTAGGTGCGGAAAGCGGCTGGCGAGGTAAAGCAGCGGAACCCGGCGGCGCTGGCCACAGCCAAGGTGGCTGGTTCTTCGTTGAGCACGAGGCCTGTACACATGTGCTGGGAAGGGGACGCCACCAAGGTCATGCGAGCACCTCGCGCATGCGCTTGGGCGACCAAACGAATTCAACAAGTGCCGCGACCAACTCGCGACGAGTTTGTTGTTCAGACTTGGTGAAGTCAGAGAACGGCTTGAATGGCAGTTGATGCGCCTCTGCGAATGCTTTGAACTGCGGCTGATGCTGATACACGCTGCCGTCCAGGCTTGCGGCGTAAAAGTTCTGCTTGGCGTAGTGCTCACGCTTTTGCACAAAGGGCTTGGCATTCAGACTGCGGTTCACATCGGCTGGCAGTAATACCAGGGAAGCGATGTGGTTGCGATATTCAAGGAACTCGGCCTCGCTGGAAAAGATTCCCCTGACAGCCATGTAGTTGTCTGGCCAGATGTGTTCAATGTCAAAGTTGTTCTTCCCTTCGCGGCTCACCAACTTGTCGAAGCTCTCGGTTCGACCGGATCCCATTTCTGTGGCCTCCGTGATCCGAGCCAGCAGGTGATAGATGTAGCGACGACTGAATTGGTTCAGGCGCAGATCATCCAGTCCGCGCCGCCCCCGCGCTGGGTTTCCTGCAAACGTGACATCATCTTCTGCCAGCTTTTTTTCCAGGATGGAGACCAGATCAGCAAGCGGCTGCCGGCGGATTTCCCGGCAGAGTCCCCACATCGAATACGACACGCTCGAATATCCAACCCGGATGTAATTCACGGCCCGCCGCATCAGCCAGATGTCCAGATACGTCGCTGTGGCTGCCAGCTTGCGACGCACCGTCTCGTCGTCATCACTTTCCACCAGCGAGGCCAGCAACACCGTTGCCTGCCAAGTGAAATCGTTGTGGGCGTTGTAATAGATCGCCTCCAGCCCTGGCGTGTAGTCACGGCTGGCCTGCAGGATCTGCCGGTAAGCCCTGGCGAAGAAGGGGAAGCTTTCGGCCATCAGCTTCTGGTTGGCCTTTGCGCTTCCCAGGCCCAGCTGGGAACTGTTCTCCCGCACCCAGCGATGGAACGGCGAGCCAATCAGCTCCCAGTCCTTGTCCTTGGCTCCGGCCTTGCGGTCGCGGGTGGTCTGCGCGTACTGGGCGCGTAGCCAGGCCTTGATGCAGTTGGCATCGCGTTCAGGCTCATGGTTTCCGCCCCAGGAGATCAACTCCAGCACCTGCTGCTTCCAGATCTGATTGACCTGTAGACGGGCCTGCGGATCTTCGATCGGTGCCAGGAGGTACGCCTTAAGCATGTCGACCGGGCTGAGCGGTTTGCCACGATCGTTCATGGTCTCGAAGATGGCATAGGCATAGTTGTCGTTATTGGTCTCGATCACGATCAGGCCCACTCGGGTCAGCAGCCAATAGCAGAAGTGCGGCAGGGCCGTTCCCAGTTCTTCCAGTAAATCATTCGCCTCGATGTCCCGATAGCGGGCATGCATCGCCTGGATGGACTCATCTTTGCCATCCGGAGTGAACTCTTCTCCTTCAAACAGGGCCCGGATCACGGGAAGACGTTCGGGGATATCGAGGTTGAACCTGGGTTGCCCCAGGTTGTCGCTGAAGATCAGTGGTGCCAGGGTCTGCACCACCTGATGCTCCTGTTGCTTGGCGGCTTGGTACAAGCAGATCAACAACAGGGTCAGAGAAGTGACACGCTGCTGGCCGTCGATCAGGTAATTTTTATCGGACCGTTTGCTGACGATGATGGAGCCGAGGAAATACTCTCCATAGCCGCTGACCGCGACGGTCTCATCACCTGGGCTGTAGTGGCTGGAGAACTTGCCGTAGAGATCAGAGAGCAGCTCATCGATGTTCTCCTTCTCCCACTTGTACTCGCGCTGATACTCGTCAATCGCAAATGACTGGTTCTGCAGCAGCTGCTGCACGCTGCGGTAGTGGGGGGTGATGGTGTTCATGTCAGGCGGATCTTGCCGGTGAGAAGTTGTTGCATCATTCCTTGCTTGAGTTCACGGGCTTTGCCGAGGCGAGCTTCAAGACCAGATATCTCAGCATCGAGGTCAATGAGAA
>JBIKTO010000192.1:0-5503 GCA_044348065.1 Cyanobium sp. | reverse complement strand
GGCTACCGGAGCAGCGCAGGCTGCGATTCAGGCAGAGCACGCCGTCGCAGGTGCGTCGCACCATCTCCAGATCGTGGGAGACCTGCAGGATCGTCCAGCCCTCGCTGCGTCGCAGTTGGTAGAGCAGGGCCTGGAAGGCTTCGCAGGCGCGCGGGTCGAGGCCGGCCTGGGCCTCATCGAGGATCAGCAGCCGGCGGGGCCGCACCACGCAGAAGGCCAGCAGCACCCGCTTGCGCTGCCCGGCGGAGAGGTCGCTGAACAGGCGGTCGGCCAGATCAACGCTGTCGGTCTTGGCCAGGGCCACGGCCACCGCGGCGCTGCGGGCCGTGGCGCCACGCCAGGGCAGGGCGGGACCGGGGGGATCCCAGCCGAGGCCCACGAATTCGGCCACGGTGAGGGGCAGGCGGCCGCGCAGGGCCAGGCTCTGGGGAAGGTAGGCCAGCTTGCCGCGCAGGCTGGCCGGCAGCTGGACGCGGGGGCCGAGGGGATGGCCGAGCAGCCGAACCGTTCCCGCCTGGCGCGGCAGGATGCCCAGCAGGGCCTGCACCAGGGTGCTCTTGCCGGCGCCGTTGGGGCCCACCAGGGCGGTGTCTGATTCGGCGGTCAGCTGGAAGCTGACGTCCTCCACCACCGTCTGGCCGTCTCGCCGCACGGTGAGGTTGCTGACTTCGAGAATCGTTTCCAGCATCCCTCCACCCTACCCAGCGGCACGGGATCCGTCCCGGCGGGGCGCGCCGGTCTCTAGGCCACCTCAGCGGGGCTCTGGGCCAGCCACTCCGCCAGGCTGCTGGGGGGCTGGGCCGGGCTGCTGGTCACCTCGATGATCCGGCCGATGGCGGCCGGGCTGGCGAGGGCATCGAGGCAGAGCCGCGCCACCAGCCGGCGCGGAATCGCGCTGCTCTGCTGCTGGTCGGGGCCGCTGAACACGATCCCCTGCCGCTCCAGATCCGCTTCGTTCTCGCTCAGGCCACCGGGTCGAATCACGGTCCACTCCAGGCCGCTCTCCGCCAGCCAGCGCTCGCCGATCCGCTTCCAGATCAGCACCAGCCAGAAGAGGTTGAGGGGGTGGAACACCCGGCCGCTGCAGAGGGAGCTCACCAGCACCACCCGCCGCACGCCCGCCTCCCGGCAGGCGGCGATCTGCTCCCGCAGGGCCAGGGCGTCCACCTTCAGCGGGCCGAGGGGGTCGAGGGAGGGCCGGGCCCCGGTAGCGATCACCAGGGCGTCACAGCCCCGCAGGGCCCGGGCCAGAGCCGGCGCGTCGGCAAGCTCCAGGCGCACCACATCGGCGCCGGCCAGCGCTTCCGGCTGCGACGACCCCGGCCGCAGCAGCGCCGTGACCGCCAGGCCCCGGGTCAGGGCCTCCTGCACCACACGGGCGCCGGTTCTGCCGGAGGCGCCGCTCACCGCCACACGCGTCATCGCCAGGGCTCACAAAGGAGGCTGATGGTAGGCAGCACCGACCGAGACGCTGTCAGACTGAGAATCATTCCCATTGCGTGGCCCATGGCGCCAGCCCCCGCGATCCCCCGGCCCGGCGCCCCCCGGCTCCTCGCCCCCCTGCTGGCGCTGCTGCTCGCCGGCTGCGCTTCCCCCCAGCCTCCCGGCCCCGGCGCCGCGACCGGCGGGCTGCGGGTGGTCACCACCGTGCTGCCCGTGGGCCTGTTCACCCGGGCGGTGGCCGGCGAGTGCGCCCGCGTCGAAGCCCTGCTGCCCGCCGGCGCCGACCTCCACGACCTGCCGATCAGCCCCCAGCTGGTGGTGCGTCTGCGCGACGCCGATGTGCTGGTGGGCAACGGCCTCGGGCTGGAGGATCCCCTGGAGCGGCTGGTGGTGGCCGCGGCCAACCCCCGCCTGCGCCAGGTGGAGGCGGCCCAGGGGATCCCCGCCCTCACCAGCCGGGGCCACCACCAGCACGGCGATCACCACCACAGCGGCGAACCGCACCAGGCGGGCGAGGCCGCCAATCCCCACGTGTGGCTGGATCCCCGCCTGGCCGCCCGCCAGGTGCGCACCATCCGCGACGCCCTGGTGGCCGCCGATCCGACCCGGGCCGACTGCTTCCGCCGCAACGCCGGCCGCTACCTGGCGGAGCTGGAGCGGCTCGACCGGGATCTGGCCCGCCAGCTCGCCCCCCACGCCGGCCGACCGATGGTCTCCTTCCACGACCTGGCGCCCTACTTTGCCCAGCGCTACGGCCTGCGGGCCGAATCAGTCGTCGCTCTGCCCGGCGACAACCCCTCGGTGGCCGACCTGCAACGGCTGGCGGCGCAGCTGCGCCAGCAGCGGGTGCGGGCGCTGCTGGTCGATCCCCAGCTCGAGGCGCCCTCCTTCCGCGCCCTGGCGGCGGACCTGGACCTGCGGGTGATCGGGTTCGACCCGATCGAGCGCGCCAGCGAGGCCGACGCGCGCCGACCGGCCCACTACCTGGAGGCGATGCGGCGCAATGGGGCGGCGGTGCTGGAGAGCCTGCGCGGCTGAGCTGTGTGCCTCCTTCCAGGGGGGGTGCCCCGCTTCGGAAGTTAACGATGGGAGCTGTCCAGAAAAGCCAGACGACCTCGTATATCTGACTCTGCCTACCTGATAATCTGAAATTTAGGAAGAATAAGTTTCGAAAAACTCTTGTTGGTCAGACGTTGTTCTCCACCCGAGCCAGAGCTAATTCCAGAGCCTCTGCTAGTTCACCTGCACGCTTCTCATTGATGAAGTCGGAGTGATGATCAAACAGTGGATTCAGACGCGCTCCTCCGCAGCAATAGGAAGCCCAGAGAGGACCGAGGAACTTAAGTTCTGTGGAAGGGGCGAACACGTCGGCTTTGATCGGCAGCTTTGTTGGGCGATATTGCCGGATCAGGAGGTCAACAAAAAAGTCATTTTTGGTGTGGGGCAGACGATGGCCTTTCAGTGTAGCCATAACCTTGGTGGGTAGCCAAAGCTTGATCCCCATGTACAGATAAAGATCTCGTCGGAGTCGCCGCAGTCGATTAGCAAGCAAAAGCTTATCCTCTTGCGAAAACATGTTGATCGATGCTTCTCGCTTGCTACCCAAGCGTTCTTTTAGCTTGCGTCTCAACAGTCGGAGTCCGAGCTGGCGGTCGATCACGGGTATGGGATGGGTATCGAGCACTGCAAATAAGCCAATGGGCGCTCCGCGTTGCAGAAGTGCGTCCGCGACGGCGTGAGCGTACCAGCCACCTACAGAGTAGCCAAGCAGATGAATCGGCCCCCCTACATGGCGCTCCAGGATTTGATCGGCATAGTTTGCCGCCATGTTGCGCAATAAGTCCTGTTGGTCTTGAAGCTCAAAATCTCCCCCATTGTCGTTGGCCTGAAGGCCAAAGAACGATCGGCAAGGCCCCAATGTTTTGCCGAGCTCAACAAAGTGCCCGATCGTGCCGCCCCAACCATGAATACCGTAGATCGGTGGCCGGTCGCCGCCTGGTTGCAAGGTCACAAGGTTGCGTAACAGGCCGGGCTCGGGATTACGTAGCCAGTCCGCCTGTTCGCGAATTGTGGGCACACAAAAGAGATCAGCTGTCGTGATCCGGCGGCTGATGCTGCTTTCCATGGCAGTGGCAAGCTGAGCCGCAGCCAGCGAGTGCCCACCGACTTGGAAGAAATTGTCGGTGATCCCGAATTGATTGTGACCGAGTACATGGGCCCACATCACGTGGAGCTGACTCTCCAGCGCAGAGAGTGTCGCAATCCGCGAGCTGATTTCTCGGTTGAAGCCTAGAGCAGCCGAGACTTCACGATCATTCCGGAAGCTGCTCCTCTCTTCTAAGGTGATTTCTTCCTCGGAGCGCAGTCGGGAAGACGGCTTACTGATGATGTCGCTTCGTGAAAGCATAGATTGAGCCTTGAATTCGATTTCCCCGCTCTGAATAGCACAGCGAAGAAGAGTTACCTGTGCAGCAATTGTGGGGTGAGAATGAATTTCGCGCGCGCTAATTGGATAGCCAAATGCAGCATGTATATCCTGCCTTAATTGTTCCACGTTGCAGGAATCACCGCCTTCCAAGAAGAAGTCGTCCGTGGGGCTAAAATCAGATCGGCCAAACATTGCAGTCCAGATTCTGCACAACTGATCTTCAATATCAGAACTGAGTTGATTGCTTGACGATCGACCTTGGTTGAGGGTGTCTCTTCTGTCAACACAGCCTGGTTGGGAAGATCGCGACCCTAAAATAGTAAATGTCTGGCGTTCGAAAGGATATGGCGGCAGGGTTACGACTGTACAGTTCCTGTATCCGCCAACCAGCTCAAGGTGAGGGCTGACGTCAGCCGTCGAGGTTTGGATCAGACCAAGCAGGAGCTGTTCTATACTTAAGTTAAATAATGGATATTTGTTCGTGCAAAAGCTGTGATTGTCAAGGCAGCCTGTCGCCAGTCGTATGCGAAGCATCGCCTCAATCTCTGGTGGGAAGCTGCAATTGCGAGGAGCTTGATCGTGCTGTAACTGTTCGAGTTGCCAGGAGGATGAATCGAGAACCTCACCAGGATGCACAAATGTATTTGTCCACACGGAAAAATACGCTCTTTGTGCTACGTGGCTTGTTTTTGGAGGGGAAAAAGTTGCTGGGTTTTGGAGATAATCTATGGCAAAATTAAGGTCAATCAGTCCGGCCGCAACGGCTGCACCCAATTGGCCAATGCCCTCGCCAATACAGAGTGTGGGTTCCATGCCCAACGTCTCCCAGATGGAAAATGTAATATATTCAGATAGGAATCCTTGTTGCTCCTTTGTTAATATGGAAGAGGATGATTGCGTATTTAATACGGAGGATAGGTCGATGCCAAACCGCGCCAAAACAATCTCCTCACAAGTGCTGATTGATCGACGAAATGTTTCATAGTTGTCACGCATATAATGAAATGCCTGGGGCTCAAGTTTGTTGCCTCCCGCAAACACAGCCGCGAGCGGCCTTTTCTTCGTTATCCCCCGATAGTTGGCGAAGACTTGCTGATCGGCATTCGCGCGTTCGTCGTAGGTTATATAATGCTGTAGCCGCTCGCTCAGTTGTGATATTGAAGTTGCAACAATCGCGAGCTGATGTTCGAAGTGATGACGTTTAGTATTCAGCGTAAAGCAAAGATTGGCAAAGCTGATGGAGCGATTTCTGAGTAGAAAGTCATGCAATGAGATGGCATGCTCAAGCAGCGCTTTTGATGATCGGGCCGTTAGAATAATAATCTGAAGTGGTAGGCATTTGCTGGAATCTCCTGGGTGATCGATTTCTTCTTGTAAGAGTATATGGGCATTCGCACCACCAAACCCAAACGCGCTGACACCAGCCATGGCAACTGGAATATCAGGCTGAATCTGTTTTAACTCAGTTTGGACTTGCAAGCCAATATCATGAAGACTCAACCCATGTACCGTGGATTTGAAGTTGATCGTTGGTGGGATTACCCGCTTGTGAAGCAACATCGCTACTTTGATTAATCCTGCTATCCCAGAGGCACCTTCTGTGTGCCCAATGTTGGGCTTTAAGCAGCCAAT
>JBIKTO010000191.1:0-5509 GCA_044348065.1 Cyanobium sp. | reverse complement strand
TGGAGGGCGATGACAGTGGAATCGGCGATCACCTCACCGCCATCGACCAACACCGGCACCTGGCGTTGGCCGGAGAGCCGGAAGAGCTCCAGCTGGCCCAGGCCCGGGGTCACCTCCACCAGGGAATGGTCCAGCCCCTTGAAGGAGAGGATCAGGCGCACCTTCTCGCAGAAGGCGGAATGACTGAACTGATGCAGTTCCACTGCGCGCTGGCGGCGGGGCGTAGGCAGGGCGGGGTCCGCCCGCGGCAGAGTAGCCCGCAGTTCCGCAGTGCTGCCGCCGGTCGGCGGCGTCCAGGCCGATGAAGGACTTCCTGGTCAACGTCACCCGCTATCCCCGCTACCTGATCGCCTTCAGCCTCGGGGTGATCAACTCGGTGGTGGAGCCGCTGGCCCAGCGACGCAGCAACCCGGTCACCGCCGTGGCCCTGATCGGTGCCCTGATCAGCGGCATGCTCAGCCTCAGCCTGGTGCTGCGTGCGATGGTGAGTTGAGAACCATCGGGATCCCATGGCCCAGGGCCGAAGGGTGGAGCGGGTCGCCGCCCTGATCCGCCGTGAAGTGAGCGAACTGCTGGTCAACGGCATCAAGGATGAGCGCATCCACCACGGCATGGTCAGCGTGACCCATGTGGAGGTGGCCGGCGACCTGCAGCACTGCCGCATCTTTGTGAGCGTGTTGGGGGGCGACGGGGATCGGGCCCTGGTGCTCGAGGGTCTGAAGGCGGCCGCGCCCTACGTGAAGGGGGAGCTGGGGCGACGTCTGCGGATGCGGCGCACGCCGGAGGTGGCCTTCCTGCTCGACCGCGGCCTGGAGCGGGGCGCCTCCGTGCTGGAGCTGCTCGGCCGGCTGGAGGAGCAGCGGCAGGAGCGAGGGGAGATCCCCCTGGGCGAGGGCGCCAGCTCCGGCGAAGGGACGTGACGGGCTCCGCGGCCCTGCGGCGGCGCCTGGCCGCCCTGCTGGTGGTGCGCGCCAGCGGCCACCTGGGCGACGACCAGCGCCGCTACCCCCGCTGGGAGCTGACGAACGCCGAACTGCGGCGCCTGCTGGCCGATGGGGTGGGCGGGGTGATCCTGCTGGGTGGCAGCGCCGCCGAGCTGCGCCTGCGCACCCGCCAGCTGCTCGCCTGGGCCGATGGCCCCCTGCTGCTCTGTGCCGATGTGGAGGAGGGGGTGGGGCAGCGCTTCAGCGGAGCGAGCTGGCTGGTGCCGCCCCTGGCCGTGGGCCGCCTGCGGCGCCGCGATCCGGAGGGCGCTCTCGCCCTGGCCCGGCGCTACGGCCGCTGCACGGGGCGCGAGGCCCGTGCCCTGGGGCTCAACTGGGTGCTGGGGCCGGTCTGCGATGTCAACAACAACCCGGCCAACCCGGTGATCAACGTGCGCGCCTGGGGCGAGGATCCCGAGACGGCCAGCGATCTGGCCGAGGCCTTCTGCCGCGCCACCCAGGCCGAAGGGGTGCTCTGCTGCGCCAAGCACTTCCCTGGCCATGGCGACACCGCCAGCGATTCGCACCTGGAGTTGCCCCTGCTGCCCCACGGACGGGAGCGACTGGAGGCGATCGAGCTGCCCCCCTTCCGACGCGCCATCGCGGCGGGCGTCGCCTCGGTGATGACCGCCCACCTGCTTCTGCCGGCCCTCGACGCCGATCTGCCGGCCACCCTCTCTCCCGCCGTGCTGGACGGGCTGCTGCGACGGGATCTGGGCTTCGACGGTCTGATCGTCACCGACGCGCTGGTGATGGAGGCGATCGCCGGCCGCTGGGGGGCGGGGGAGGCGGCGGTGCTGGCCCTGGCCGCCGGGGCTGACCTGGTGCTGATGCCCGCCGACGCCGAGACCGCCCTGGACGCGATCGTGGCGGCGGTGGCGGCGGGCCGCCTCAGCGAGAAGCGGCTGGAGGAGAGCCTGGAGCGCCGCCGCCGGGCCCTGGCCCAGACCCGGGCCGAAGCGATGGACCCCGATCCGGCCACCCCCCTGGGGAGTCTGAGCAACGGGCCGCTGCCGGACGACATCGATCTGGCCGAGGAGCTGGTGGAGCGGAGCCTGGAGGGTCAGGGGCCGGGCTGGGGGCGGGCCGGCGAGGCCGGCCTGAACCTGATCCATCTGGATTCCAGCCTGGGATCGCCATTCCTCGACCCCATGGCCCCGGCTGTGCGACGGCCGGCGGCGGCGGGCCTGCGGCTGCGCCTGCTCGATGGCCAGGGTCCCTCCCCCTGGAGCGACGATCCGCAGCACCCCCTGGCCCTGGAACGCCTGGGGGACGGCCCGGTGCTGCTGCAACTGTTCGTGCGCGGCAATCCATTCCGGGCCAGCGCCGGCAGCGGCGAACCCTGGCCCCAGGTGCTCCGGCAGTTGCTGGAGGCCGACAGGCTGGGGGGCCTGGCGGTGCTGGGCAGTCCCTACCTTTGGGACAGCCTGCGGCCGCTTCTGCCCCCCGGGATCCCGGCCGCCTACAGCCCCGCCCAGATGCCCCGGGCCCAGCGGGCCCTGCTGGCGCGTCTGGGCCTGACGGGCGCCGCCGGCTCCACGGGAGGCTTCACCGACTGAGGGCCCCATGCTCAGCCTTTCGATGATCATCCGCGACGAGGCCACCCGGCTGGAGAGCTGCCTGGCTTCGCTGGCGGGCTTCGTGGACGAGATGGTGGTGATCGACACCGGATCCCGGGACGACAGTGTGGCGATCGCCCGGCGACTGGGGGCGACGGTGCACGAGCTGGCCTGGCCCGGCGACTTCGCCCCGGCCCGCAACCGGGCCCTGGAGGTGGTGCGAGGCGACTGGGTGCTGGTGCTGGACGCCGATGAGCGACTGCGACCCGAAGCGCGGGAGCCCCTGCGGCGGCTGATGGCGGAGCCCGATGCCCTGGTGATCACCCTGCTGCGGCGGGAGCTGGGGGCGGCCCAGGCCCCCTACTCGTCCGTCAGTCGGCTGTTCCGCCGCCATCCCGACCTGCGCTGGAGTCGTCCTTACCACGCGATGATCGACGACAGCGTGCTGGCGATCCAGGCCCGTGACCCCCACTGGCGGGTGCTGCACTGCCCGGAACCGGCCCTGCTCCATGACGGCTACCGGCCGGAGCGGCTGCTGGAGGCCGGCAAGGCGACCCGGCTGCGCCAGGCGATGGAGGCCGAGCTGGCGGAACGGCCCGACGACGCCTATGCGATCGCCAAGCTGGCCGGCCTGGAGCTGGCGGAGGGCCGCCGGGAGCGGGCCGTGGTCCTGCTGCACCGTGGCCTGGCGGCCAACGGCGGCGGGGCCGCCGCCGAACGCTTCGAACTGCTCCTCGCCCTCGCCCTGGCTCTGGCCCCTGCCGATCCGGATCAGGCGGCCGCCCTCTACCACGAAGCGCTGGAGCTGCCCCTCGACCCGCGGCTGAGCGTGGCGGCCGGGCTCAATCTGGCGCTGCTGCTCCAGGGGCAGGGGCGGCTGGCGGAAGCCAGGACGCTGGCGGAGGCGGTGACGGCAGCGGCACCGGAGCTGGTGAACGGCTGGATCGCCCTGGGGCTGATCGAACGTCAGCGGGGCCTGCCGCTGGCCGCCGCCGCCGCCTACCGGCGGGCGCTGGAGCTCGACCGCCAGCACCCGGAAGCCCACCAGAACCTGGCGGTGGCCCTGCTGATGGCCGGCGACATCGGCGGCGCCCGGGAGGGCTTCCGCCAGGCCATCGCCCTGTTGCGGGACCAGGGTCGAGCCGCGGAGGCCTCCGCCCTCGCCAGCCGCGCCGGGCAGCTCGTCCGGCTGGAGGGGTGAGGCGAGCCATGGCGAAGGCGCAGAGCTCCCCCCCCGATCTGGCCGGCCGCACCATCGCGGTCACCCGGGCCGAACAACAGCTGGGCGCGGCCCGACGCCTGTTCGAGGCGGCGGGCGCCACGGTGGTGGACCTGCCGGCCCTGGTGATCACCCCCCCCGATGACTGGGGACCGCTCGACGACGCCCTGGCGGAGCTGGACCAGTTCCACTGGATCCTCTTCTCCAGCGCCAACGGGGTGGAGGCGGTGCAGCGCCGGCTGCAGCGACGGGGCGGCAGCCTGGCCCACCGGCCGCCGGGGGTGAAGATCGCCGCCGTCGGCCGCAAGACCGCCGCCGCGCTCGAGGATCTCGGGGCCAGCGCCGACTTCGTGCCGCCGGACTTCATCGCCGAAAGCCTGGTGGAGCATTTCCCGGTCTCCGGCTGGGGCCAGCGTCTGCTGCTGCCGCGGGTGCAGAGCGGCGGGCGCACCCTGCTGGCGGAGGCCTTCGGGGAGGCCGGCGCGCGGGTGGTGGAGGTGCCGGCCTATGAGACCCGCTGCCCCGACGCCCTGCCCAGCCCCACGCTGTTGGCCCTGGATCAGGGGCGGGTGGAGGCGATCACCTTCAGCAGCGGCAAGACGGTGAGCCACACGGCCCAGTTGCTGGCGGCGGCCTTCGGGCCCAGCTGGTCTGGGCGACTGGCCAGCGTGCGGCTGGTGTCGATCGGTCCGGCCACCAGCGAGCGCTGCCTGCAGGTGCTCGGACGGGTGGACGCCGAGGCGACCCCCCACGACCTGGAGGGTTTGGTGGAGGCCTGCGCCCGGGCGCTCACATCTCCACCTTGATCCGCCGCCCGTCTTTCTGGAGGGTGAGCACACCACGGTGGACATCGATCGAGGCCACGCTCCAGCCCGGGGGCAGCAGATCGGTGCTGGCGCCGCCTCGGTCACCCGGGCGGAGGCTGCCGCTGAGGTTGCCGTAGCTGACGACGGCCTCACTGGTGCCTCCACCACGAATCACGCCGCTGAGGCTGAACGTCTTGGGCAGTTCCAGGGGGGCGAAGGAATCCATGCGGCTGCCACCCGGCTTTCCAGGAGCGCCGGCCGTGGCCTGCCCGCGCATGGCGGCGGTGGCGGCGGCGATGGCGGCCAACGGCAGGGGTTTGCCATCGGGGCCCAGCGGTACGGGCAGGGCACCGAGGAGCCGGCCAAAGGGATCGGGGCGGCCCAGCTCCACAGCGTTCAACACCTGCTGGGGGGTGGCCAGCGGTCGCAGTCCGGCGGTGGCGTCTGCGGGGGCTTTCGCTGGCTTGGCGACCGCGAGCGACACCGGAGCAGCGGTGGAGCCCGGCGGAGCGGGGGGGATCAGACCCGCTGGATCCACAGGCGGCGGCGCTGGCACGCAGCCTTGGAGCAGCAAGGGCGTCAGGGCAACCGGGATGGTCAGGGCGCGATGGGCCATGGATCTAGCCTGTTTCCACCAGGTCTCGGAAGCGGTCAAGGTTGGCCTGAAGCTCCTTGGTCACGATGCCCCCCATGATGGTGGGTTCCATCAACGGTGCAAGCACGCCGGGCAGCTCGTAGCTCACGGTGAGCTTCACGGCGGTTCGGGCGGCGCCCAGGGGGTAGAAGCGCACGGCCCCTTTGGTCGGCAGACCCCCCACGGATTCCCAGTGCAACTGCTGGGATTCCACCCGCTTGGTGATGCGCGCCTTCCAATGAAAGCGGAAGCCCTGGGCGGCCAGGGTCCAGTCGGTGAGATCGGGATCCTCCAGGGTGACCACCGAC
>JBIKTO010000190.1:0-5553 GCA_044348065.1 Cyanobium sp. | reverse complement strand
ACCCGATCGCCGCCGACGGCCACCACCCGTTTGATCAGGGCGGCATCGGGGTCGTAGCCGGCCTGGCGCAGGGCCGGCGGCGGGTGGAACACCACGATCGCGCCCGGCCCCAGGGGGCGGTGCAGGCGCGGCCGCAGCTTCTCCACCAGCACCCGGTCCTGCAGCTGCAGGGTGGGCAGCATCGACCCGGAGGGGATCCAGCGGGGCTCGATCACCGCCCAGCGCAGCAGCAGGGCCACCAGCACCCAGAGCAGCAGGGAGCGGGCCTGGGCCCAGGGGCCTGGCGGCGACGAGCCTTCGGACACGGGCATTGGGGAGGATGGTCGCTCCATCCTGATCGGGGGACTCCGCCGTTGCCGCCGCCGGCCCCATCGCCTCGCTCCGATCTGGCCTTCGCCAACGCCCGGGCCGCCCTGGAGCTGCTGGCGGCCCTGGGGCGCGGCGGGCTGGGCCATCTGGTGCTCTGCCCGGGCAGCCGCTCGGCGCCGCTGGCGGTGGCGGCGGCCCTGCTGGAGCCGGCCGGCGTGCGGCTGCACACCGCCATCGACGAACGCTCCGCCGCCTTCTTCGCCCTCGCCCTGGGCCGGGCCGAAGGGGTTCCGGCCGCGGTGCTGACCACCTCCGGCAGCGCCGTCGCCCACCTGCTGGCGGCGGCGGTGGAGGCGGATCACGGCGGCGTGCCCCTGCTGCTGCTCAGCGCCGACCGGCCGGCGCGGCTCAAGGGCTGCGGCGCCAACCAGAGCGTGAACCAGGAGGCGTTTCTGGCCTGCAGCTGCCGCTGGCTGGGGGCGGGACCCGGCGAGGGTCTGGCGAGCCTCACGCCGGCGGCCCTGCGCCAGCTGGCCGGCGACGCCCTCGACCACTGCCTCGGGGATGGCCGCTCCCGGCCGGCGGGGGCGGTGCACCTCAACCTCCCCTTCGAGGAGCCTCTGCACCCTGGGGCGGAAGCCCTGCGGGAACTGGAAAGTGTGGCGGCGGCCCTGGCCCTGGAGGCCGGCACGGCGGGCGGGGCGGCCGCCGTGGCCCCACCGCCAGCCGCCGCCGCGCCCCCCCGCGGCGAGCCCCCCCTGGATCCCGACCGCCCCGGCGTGGTGGTGGCCGGCCCCTGGCGGGGCGCCCCGGCCGCCTGGGAGGCCCACCGCCGGGCGCTGCTGCGCTGGCAACGGCGCAGCGGCTGGCCGGTGCTCGCCGATCCCCTCTCCGGCCTGCGGGGCGACCCGGAGCTGGCGCTGATCGGCGCCTATGACCTGCTGCTGGCGGATCCGGCGCCGGAGCTGACGCCCCGGCCGCTCCAGGTGCTCCGCCTCGGCAGCCTGCCCGCCAGCCGGGCCCTGGAGGGCTGGCTGCGGGCAGCCGGCGGCCGGCAGTGGCTGGTGAGCGAGGCCGATCCCCGCCCCCTCGACCCCCTGGGCCTGGTGGCGGGTCAGAGCGAGGCGGGTCTGGCCGCCTGGCTGGACGCGCTGCCGGCGGAGGCGCTGGCGGGGGAGCCGGCGCCGGCGAGCCTGGCGCTGGCGCAACACTGGCGGCAGGCCGAGCGGGCCGTGCAGGCCGCCCTCGACGGAGCGCTGGCGACGGCCGCGGCGGACGGAAACCCGCAGCCCCTCAGCGAACCCCTGATTGCCCGCCGGCTCAGCCGACTGCTGCCGCGGGGGCTGCCCCTGCTGCTGGCCAACAGCAGCCCCGTGCGCGACTGGGCCCACTTCGCCGACCCCCAGGCCCCCGCGCGACCCCTGTTCGGCTTCCGCGGCGCCTCGGGCATCGACGGCACCCTCTCGCTGGCCGCCGGGCTGGCGGAGGCCCTGGGGCGGGCGGCGCTGCTCTGCGGCGACCTGGCCCTGCTGCACGACAGCAACGGCTGGTTATGGCGCCAGCAGCTGCGGGGCCGGCTGACGGTGCTGCTGATCGACAACGGGGGCGGCGGCATCTTCGAGCAACTGCCGATCCGCTGCCCGGAGGCGGAGCGGCTCGATTTCGAGCGCCTGTTCGCCATGCCCCAGGGCGTTGATCCGCTGGCCCTGGCGGCGGCCCACGGGGTGCCGGGCCGGCAGGTGCGGTGGGCGGCGGAGCTGGAGCCCGCCCTGGCCTGGGCCCTGGAGCAGCCCGTGGCGCTGCTGCGGCTGGTCACCGATCGCCGGGCTGACGCCGCCCTGCGGCGGCGGCTGCGCACAATGGCGGCGCGGCCCCCCCTCCTTCCATGACCCCGCAGACCCCGGTGCGCTGGAGCCCGATCGGCAGCTACAGCGATGTGCTGCTGGAGCGCAGCGATGAGGGCATCGCCCGGATCACGATCAACCGTCCGGAGAAACGCAACGCCTTCCGGCCGCGCACGGTGCAGGAGCTGTGCGACGCCTTCACGCGCATGCGGGACGATCCCACCATCGGCGTGGTGCTGTTCACCGGCGCCGGGCCGGCGGCGGATGGGGGCTGGGCCTTCTGCGCCGGCGGCGATCAGAGCGTGCGCGGCGACGGCGGCTACGTGGATGAGAGCGGCCTGCCGCGGCTGAACGTGCTCGATCTGCAGCGGTTGATCCGCAGCCTGCCGAAGGTGGTGATCGCCCTGGTGGCGGGCTACGCGATCGGTGGCGGCCAGGTGCTGCACCTGCTCTGCGACCTGAGCCTGGCGGCGGACAACGCGGTGTTCGGCCAGACGGGGCCGCGGGTGGGCAGCTTCGATGGCGGCTTCGGGGCCAGTTATCTGGCCCGGCTGGTGGGTCAGCGCAAGGCGCGCGAGATCTGGTTCCTCTGCCGCCGCTACGACGCGCAGCAGGCCCTGGCGATGGGGCTGGTGAACCAGGTGGTGCCCCTCGAGCGGCTGGAGGCCGAAGGGGTGGCCTGGGCGCGGGAGGTGCTGCGCCACAGCCCCACGGCGATCCGTTGCCTGAAGGCGGCGTTCAACGCCGAAACCGATGGCATGGCGGGGCTGCAGGAGCTGGCGGGCCAGGCCACCCATCTCTTCTATCGCACGGCCGAAGGGCAGGAGGGCCGCAACGCGTTCCTGGAGAAACGCGACCCAGACTTCTCCGGCAGCCCCTGGCTACCTTGAAGGTCTGCCGTTTCGATCCCCGCGCCCGGCCCGTGGCCCGCCGCCCCCACCGCCGCCGCCTGCGCCAGCGATTGCTGGTGGCCCTGGCCCCCGCGCTCATGGTCGCGCCGCTGCTGGCAGGGCCGCTCCAGGCGGCGCCGCTGCGGGCCCTGGAAGCCCCAGGAGCGGCGGCCCTGCTGGGCGAAGGGGACCCCTTGATGCTGCGCTCCCCCACCGCCGCCACCGGCCCGATCCCCAGCCCGGCCGCCACCCCCGCAGCACCCCCGGCCGCGAACGACACCGAACTGGTGCTCGATCGGCGCCGCCGCCTGCTGCTGGTGCTGGCCGACGGCCGGGAACTGCGCCGCTTCCCGGTGGCCGTGGGCATGCCGGGCTGGGAGACCCCGGTGGGGCGCTTCGCGGTGATCGAGATGGCGGCCGATCCGGTGTGGAAACATCCGGCCAAAGGCACGATCCATCCACCGGGTCCCGCCAACCCGCTCGGCAGCCGCTGGATCGGCTTCCACCGCGACTGCCGCGACCGCTCCGGCTTCAACGGCCAGGAGCACCTGACGGTGAAGGGCTGCGCCACCGCCGGCTTCCACGGCACCAACGACCGTGCCAGCGTCGGCCGGGCCGCCTCCCACGGCTGCGTGCGGCTGTTCGACGAACACGTGAAGGAGCTCTACAGCCTGGTGCGCCTGGGCACGCCGGTCACCGTGCTGCCCTGAGGGGGCGGCTGGGGCCTGTGGGGAACGGGACGTAGAGTCCCGCCACCTCGTAGGGGAACGGCATGCGCATCCTGTTTGCGGCGGCCGAATGCGCGCCGATGGTCAAGGTGGGCGGCATGGGCGATGTGGTCGGGTCCCTGCCGCCGGCCCTGGCGGAACTGGGCCACGACGTGCGCATCATCCTGCCGGGCTACGGGCGTCTGTGGAGTCGCCTGGCGATTCCGCCGGAGCCGATCTGGCGGGGCCACACGATGGGCAACGACTTCGCCATCTTCGAAACCCGCCATCCCAGCAACGGCATCCCCATCTATCTGGTGGGCCATCCGGTGTTTGATCCGGAGCGCATCTACGGCGGCGAGGATGAGGACTGGCGCTTCACCTTCTTCGCCAGCGCCAGTGCCGAATTCGCCTGGAACGGCGGCTGGAAGCCCCAGGTGATGCACTGCCACGACTGGCATACGGGCATGATCCCGGTGTGGATGCACCAGGACCCGGAGATCAGCACGGTGTTCACGATCCACAACCTCAAATACCAGGGACCCTGGCGCTGGAAGCTGGAGCGCATGACCTGGTGCCCCTGGTACATGCAGGGGGATCACACGATGGCGGCGGCCCTGCTCTACGCCGACCGGGTGAACGCGGTGTCGCCCACCTATGCGATGGAGATCCGCACCGCCGAATACGGCGAGCGGCTGGAGGGGTTGCTCAACTTCATCAGCGGCAAGCTGCGCGGCATCCTCAACGGCATCGATGTGGCCGACTGGGATCCGGCCAGCGACAGCAGCCTGGCGAGCCACTTCTCGGCCGTCGATCTCACCGGCCGCCCCGCCAACAAGCGGGCGCTGCAGGAGCGCATGGGGCTGGCGGTCAACCCCGACACGTATTTGATGGGGATGGTGAGCCGGCTGGTGGACCAGAAGGGTGTCGACCTGCTGCTGCAGGTGGCCGACCGGGTGCTCGCCTACACCGACAGCCAGTTCGTGGTGCTGGGCACCGGCGATCGGGGCTTTGAATCGGGCCTGTGGCAGATGGCGGCGCGCCATCCCGGCCGCTTCGCGGTGTTCCTCACCTACGACGACGCCCTGTCGCGGCTGATCTACGCCGGCAGCGACGCCTTCCTGATGCCCAGCCGCTTCGAACCCTGCGGCATCAGCCAGATGCTGGCGATGCGCTACGGCTCGATTCCGGTGGTGCGCAAGGTGGGCGGCCTGGTGGACACGGTGCCGCCCCACGATCCGCGCCAGCACAGCGGCACCGGCTTCTGCTTCGACCGCTACGAGCCGGTGGATTTTTATACGTCGATCGTGCGCTCCTGGGAGGCCTTCCGCCATGCGGACAGCTGGCAGGAGCTGCAGCGGCGGGCGATGACCCAGGACTTCAGCTGGAGCCGCTCGGCCCAGGAGTACGACCGCATGTACCGGGAGGTGGTGGGGGTGAAGGAGCCCACGCCGGATGCGGAGCAGGTGGAGCGCTTCTCCCTGGGCCAGGGCGCCGATCCGAGCCTGAAGGAGAAGGGATCGGTCCCCGCCGCCGAGCCCGCCGCGCCGGCGCCGGCCCGGCAGGAGCCGCCCCGCTCCCGCAATCCCCTCTCCCTGCTGCGCCGCCGCAGCGAGGACTGAGCGCCGGCGGCGATGCGGGAAGGCCGCCGCGAAGGTTCCGATCTGCCCGCCGAGTACGTCGACCCCTGGCGGCTGCTGGGCCGGGATCTGCGGGCGGTGCTCGCCAGCCTGCGGCTGCGGCTGTGGGAGCTGGGCCGCCGCAACCGGGGCGGTGAGCTGTGGCGTCCGCCCTTCTGGCCCG
>JBIKTO010000010.1:0-15587 GCA_044348065.1 Cyanobium sp. | reverse complement strand
CCGCAGGCTCCCCAACCAGGGCCGGGTCCCCGACCCAGCGGGCGTTGCGCTTTTGTCCACCGTGTGAAACCGTGGGCCCGCCTGATCGCCGCGTTTTGTCGACGAGGTCCGCCCCCCATGAAGCTGGTCTGCTCCCAGGCTGAACTCAACGCCAGCCTCCAGTTGGTGAGCCGTGCCGTGGCGGGGCGCCCCACCCATCCCGTGCTGGCCAATGTGCTGCTCACCGCCGACGCCGCCACCGGTCGCCTGAGCCTCACCGGTTACGACCTCAGCCTCGGCATCCAGACCAGCCTGCCCGCCTCCGTCGATGGCAGTGGTGCCATCACCCTGCCCGCCCGCCTGTTCGGCGAGATCGTCAGCCGCCTGCCCGCTGACAGCCCGATCACCCTGAGCTGCGAGGAGGGCGGTGAGCAGGTGGAGATCAGCAGCCTCTCCGGCAGCTACCAGATGCGCGGCATGCCCGCCGAGGACTTCCCCGACCTGCCCCTGGCCCAGAGCGGCCAGCCGATCCGTCTCGACGCGGAGGCCCTGGTGCGGGGCCTCCGCGCCACCCTGTTCGCCAGCAGCGGCGATGAGGCCAAGCAGATCCTCACCGGTGTGCATCTCCAGCTCGACGGGGATCGACTGGAGTGCGCCGCCACCGATGGCCACCGCCTGGCGGTGCAGCAGCTGCCCCACGCCCTGGGGGAGGCCGCCCAGGAGGCCGGCGGCGAGCCCTTCGCGGTGACCGTCCCCTCCCGCTCCCTGCGGGAGCTGGAGCGGCTCCTCTCCGGTCGCCCCTCCCAGGAGCCCCTGAGCCTGTTCTGCGAACGGGGGCAGGTGGTGGTGCTCTGGGCCGATCAGGTGCTCACCACCCGCAGCCTGGACGGCACCTACCCCAACTACGGCCAACTCGTCCCCCAGGAGTTCGGCCGTCGCCTCGGCCTCAACCGCCGCGCCTTCGTGGCCGCCCTGGAGCGCGTGGCCGTTCTGGCGGACCAGCACAACAACGTCGTCAAGATCAGCAGCGATCCGGCGGCCGGCCGGGTGGTGCTGCGGGCTGACGCCCAGGACGTGGGCAGCGGCTCCGAGGATCTGGCGGCCACGGTGCAGGGGGAGGCGATCGAGATCGCCTTCAACGTCCGCTACCTGCTCGACGGCCTCAAGGCGATGGCCGGCGAGGAGGTGGAACTGCGCTGCAATGGGCCCACCACGCCGGCGGTGCTGGTGCCGACCGCTGAAGACGGGGCGTTCACCTACCTGGTGATGCCGGTCCAGATCCGCTCCTGAGCGCTTGGCCCTTCCCGAGCAGCTGCTCCTGAGCGACCTCCTGCGGCGGCGTGTGCGCTGCGAGCAGGGCCTGGAGCATGGCTCCGGGGTGAGTGGCTGGATGCATCCCCCGGTGCATCGTCTGCTGGGCTGGGTGAGCCGACCTTCCGCCCTCTCCCAGCGCCGGCTGGTGTGGCGCCTCGATCAGCTGCGCGGGCTTGATGAGCAGGAGGTGTTCGTCACCGGCGAACCCGCCGTGACCGATGCGGCGACGGTGGGCCGTCTCCCCACCCTGCTGGAGGCGGCGCTCACCGGTGCCGACGACCGTCCGCTCGGCAGCGTGGCCGATGCGGCGGTGGACCTGCGCACCGGCCGCATCCGCCACTACCTGGTCGCCCGCAGTGATCCCCGCCTCCCCGGCGGCAGCCGCTGGCGCCTCAGTCCCGATCGCATCCTCGACCAGCTGCCCGGTCGGGTGATGACCGCCCTGGAGGATCTCGATGACCTGCCGCTGGCCCGGGCCAGCGTGCGCCAGCAGTTTCTGCGCCGCTCCCGCCGCTGGCGCGATCAGCTCCAGGAGGCGGGCGGGCGCCTGGAGGACCGCCTCGAGGGCTGGCTGGAAGAGCCCCCCTGGGAGGAGCCGGAGCCGGCCGCCGAGCGCTTCCCCCGGGAGGAGGACGACCCCCTGGAGAACTGGCCGGAGGAGAGGGGACGGGGGGAACCTCCCCCCCGCTCCGGGCGGCGTTCGCCCTCCGATCCGCTCGAGGATCCCTGGTAGCGCCCCGAGCGGCGTCGGGCGCTCGGGGAGACTTGAGGCTTGCCGCGACGCCGCCCGGTGGTCAGCCCCTCCGCCCCCTCCGATCCGCCCGTCGAGGCGCTCCGGAAGGAGGGCCTCAGCCAGGCCGATTACGAGGAGATCTGCCGGCGCCTCGGCCGCAGCCCCAACCGGGCGGAGCTCGGCATGTTCGGGGTGATGTGGTCGGAGCACTGCTGCTATCGCAACTCCAGGCCCCTGCTGGCCGGCTTCCCCACCAGCGGTCCCCGCATCCTGGTGGGCCCGGGGGAGAATGCCGGCGTGGTGGACCTGGGGGAGGGCCAGCGGCTGGCCTTCAAGATCGAGAGCCACAACCATCCCTCCGCCGTCGAGCCCTTCCAGGGGGCCGCCACCGGGGTGGGGGGCATCCTGCGGGACATCTTCACGATGGGGGCCCGGCCGATCGCCCTGCTCAACGCCCTGCGCTTCGGCCCGCTCGAGGAGCCCCGCAACATCGGCCTGATGGAGGGGGTGGTGGCCGGCATCGCCCACTACGGCAACTGCGTGGGCGTGCCCACGGTGGGGGGCGAGGTGGCCTTCGATCCGAGCTATTCCGGCAACCCGCTGGTGAACGCCATGGCCCTGGGGCTGATGGAAACCGATGAGATCGTGCGGGCCGGCGCCAGCGGCGTCGGCTTTCCGGTGGTCTACGTGGGCAGCACCACCGGCCGCGACGGCATGGGTGGCGCCAGCTTCGCCAGCGCCGAGCTCAGCGAGGCCTCCCTCGACGATCGGCCCGCCGTGCAGGTGGGCGATCCCTTCCTGGAGAAGGGCTTGATCGAGGCCTGCCTGGAGGCGTTCCAGAGCGGTGATGTGGTGGCCGCCCAGGACATGGGCGCCGCCGGCCTCACCTGCAGCTGTGCCGAGATGGCCGCCAAGGGCGGGGTGGGGGTCGAGCTCGACCTCGACCGGGTGCCGGCGCGGGAGAGCGGCATGACCGCCTACGAGTACCTGCTCAGCGAGTCGCAGGAGCGGATGCTGTTCGTGGTCAGGCCCGGCCGGGAGGAGCCCCTGATGGCCCGCTTCCGCCGCTGGGGCCTGCAGGCCGCCGTGGTGGGGCGGGTGCTGGAGGAGCCGCTGGTGCGGGTGCTGCAGGGCGGCGCCGTGGCCGCCGAGGTGCCCGCCCGGGCCCTGGCGGAGGACACGCCGGTGAACCGGCACCCCCTGCTCGCCGAGCCGCCCGCCGAGATCCAGGCCCACTGGCGCTGGCGCGAGGCCGACCTTCCCAACGCCGACGCTGAGGGGGTGGTCCTGGCGGATGGTCGCCTGCCCTGGGGCGACGCCCTGCTGCGCCTGCTCGATGACCCCACGATCGCCAGCAAGCGCTGGGTGTGGCGCCAGTACGACCACCAGGTGCAGGCCAACACCGTGGTGCCGCCCGGCGGCGCCGATGCGGCGGTGGTGCGGCTGCGGCCCCAGCAGGGGGAGGCGGCCCTGCGGCCCTCCGCCCGCGGTGTGGCGGCGGTGGTGGATTGCCCCAACCGCTGGGTGGCCCTCGATCCGGAGCGGGGCGCTCAGGCGGCGGTGGCGGAAGCGGCCCGCAACCTCAGCTGCGTCGGCGCTGAACCCCTGGCGGTCACCGACAACCTCAACTTCCCCTCCCCGGAGACCCCCAGCGGCTACTGGCAGCTGGCGATGGCCTGCCGCGGCCTGGCGGAGGCCTGCCTGGCCCTGGCGACCCCGGTCACCGGCGGCAACGTTTCCCTCTACAACGAGAGCCGGCTGCCGGATGGCCGCCTGCAGCCGATCCATCCCACCCCCGTGGTGGGGATGGTGGGGCTGGTTCCCGATCTCAGCCGTGTCACCGGCCTGGGCTGGCGGCGCAGCGGCGATGCCATCTGGCTGCTCGGGGTGCCCCCGGAGGCGGGCGAGGCCCCCGCCGATCCGCGCGTGTCCCTGGCGGCCGGCAGCTATCTGGAAGTCATCCACGGCCGGCTCACCGGCCGCCCCGCCGAGGTGGATCTGAACCTGGAGCGCTCCGTGCAGGCCTTCCTGCGGCAGGCGATCGCCGCCGCCCTGGTGGCCTCCGCCCACGATCTGAGCGACGGCGGTCTGGCGGTGGCCGCGGCCGAGTGCTGCCTGGCCGCCGGCCTGGCCGCCCGCCTGGAGCTGCCCGCCGGATCCGCCCGGCCCGATCGGCTGCTGTTCGCCGAGGGCGGCGCGCGGGTGCTGGTGAGCGTGGCGCCGGAGCACGCCGGCGCCTGGCGGCATGCCCTGGAGCTGGCCGGCGCCGGCGTGCCCGCCCTGGAGCTGGGGGTGGTGGAGTCGGCTGGCGCTCCCCTGACGATCCTGAGGGGCGGTGCGGTGCTGCTGCAGCTGCCCCTCGACCCGCTGCGCCAGAGCTATGAGCAGGCGATCCCACGGCGGCTGCGGGGAGCCGCCCCACCACCCGAGCACTGAGACCGCCGGTGATGCGTCAGGATGCCCGGACCCTGAGCGCGCCCCCCGCCGTGTCCCCGGTTCCCCCAGCGCCCGCCGACCGGCCGGACAAGCCGGAGGAAGCCTGCGGGGTCTTCGCCGTGCTGGCCCCCGGTCAGGCGGTGGCCAATCTCACCTATTTCGGCCTCTACGCGCTCCAGCACCGCGGCCAGGAATCGGCCGGCATCGCCGTGTTCCAGGACGCCCGCGTGCGGCTGCACAAGGACATGGGCCTGGTCAGCCAGGTGTTCGACCAGGACGTGCTCGCCCGCATGCCCGGGGAGCTGGCGATCGGCCACAACCGCTACTCCACCACCGGCAGCAGTCGGGTGTGCAACGCCCAGCCGGTGGTGCTGATGACCCGCCTGGGGCCCTTCGCGCTGGCCCACAACGGCAACCTGGTCAACGCCACCGAGCTGCGCGCCTCCCTCGCCCACCTCTCCGGCGAATTCACCTCCACCACCGATTCGGAGCTGATCGCCTTCGCCCTCCAGGAGGCGGTGGAGGCCGGCCTGGGCTGGAGCGAGGCGATCCGTCGCGCCGTCGGCCGCTGCCGCGGTGCCTTCAGCCTGGTGATCGGCACCCCCGAGGGGCTGTTCGCCCTGCGGGACGGTCACGGCATCCGCCCTCTGGTGTTCGGCCACCTGGGGGAGCCGGGCGAGGCCCAGTGGGTGGTGGCCAGCGAGACCTGCGGCCTCGACATCATCGGTGCCGTCTACAACGACGACATCGCCCCGGGGGAACTGGCCCACTTCCGCCAGGGGGAGCGGGAGCCGCTGCGCGTGCGCTGGAGCGAGGAGCCCGCCAAGCTGTGCGTCTTCGAGATGATCTACTTCGCCCGCCCCGACAGTCGCTTCTTCGGGGAGTCGCTCTACAGCTACCGCGTGCGCATCGGCGAGGTGCTGGCCCGCGAAACCCCCGTGGCGGCCGACATCGTCATCGGCGTGCCCGATTCCGGCATCCCGGCGGCGATCGGCTATTCCGGCGTCAGCGGCATCCCCTTCGGCGACGGCCTGATCAAGAACCGCTACGTCGGCCGCACCTTCATCCAGCCCACCCAGGCGATGCGGGAGGCCGGCATCCGCGTGAAGCTCAATCCCCTGCCCGATGTGCTGGCGGGCAAGCGGGTGGTGGTGATCGACGACTCGATCGTGCGCGGCACCACCAGCCGCAAGCTGGTGCAGGCCCTGCGCGATGCCGGTGCCACCGAGGTGCACATGCGCATCAGCTCGCCGCCGGTCACCCACCCCTGCTTCTACGGCATCGACACCGACAGCCAGGACCACCTTATCGCCGCCCGCCTGAGCCTGGCGGAGATCGAGGCGCATCTGGGGGTGGATTCGCTCGCCTACCTCAGCAAGGCCGGCATGGTGGAGGCGGCCCGCACCAGCTCCCACCATTTCTGCACCGCCTGCTTCGATGGCCAGTACCCGATCGAGATGGATGAGGAGACCCGCCGCACCAAGCTGATGCTGGAGCCGGCCGGCCTGGCCCGGGGTTAGCCTCCGGCGACGCTCGGCATCGGCCGGTAGGCGCGGGTGGTGATCAGCCAGGGGTGGAACACCTCCAGGAAGTGGCGCTGCAGGGTGAGGAAAAAGCGCTCCACCAGCTGGGGGTCGTCGTAGTGGAAGGGGTATTCGCCCTGGAAGCCCTGGAAGAAGTACCAGTTCAGCAGGGCGGTGCCGGCGGGATCCAGCCGCTCGGCGAACACCTCCAGCTGGCCCGCCGGATCGCTGAGGTGCTCCAGCACGTCGAGGCAGACGATCGTCTCGAAGCGCTCCGGCAGGGCCGGATCGTTCAGGTCGCGGCAGCAGTGGAGCCGTTCGGCCAGCCCCAGTTCGGCGGCGCGCCAGCGCACGAAGTCGCGGTTGCGGGGGTTGAGATCCACGAACCACACGGCCTCCACCCCGGGCAGGGCGGCGGCGGCCAGGGCATGACTGCCGATGCCGCCTCCGAAATCGAGCACCCGGCCGCGGGCGAAGCGTTCCTGCAGGCGCAGGGTGTCGGCGATGTAGGCGGCGCTGCCCAGATGCCAGGCCGCCAGCTCCAGCAGGTGTCCGTCCCCCACCGTCTCTTCGTAGAAGGCTTCCGGCCGGGCCGGGTCGAAGGCGCCGGGATGGAGTCCCGCCAGGTCGGCGGTGCTGCGGGGCAGCCGCTGCTCCAGCTCCGCCGGTGACAGGCGCAGGAACGTGGCCAGCTGGGCGCGCAGATCGAAGCCGTCGCTCAGGAAACGCTCCACCGGCAGCGGCGTGCAGGAGGGCAGGGTGGCGCCGGCACTCACGCGATCGGGCTGCGGGACCCCCCACGCTACGCGGCTGCGATGCTGGCGGTCGTGCGGTGCGGGGAGAGGTCGGGGATGCGGGTGTTGGTGGTGAGCACGCCGGTCGGGGCCCTCGGCAGCGGCCGGGGCGGGGGTGTGGAGCACACGGCAACGATGATCATCGCCGGCCTGCTCGGCCGCGGCCACGCCGTCACCGTGCTGGCGGCGGCGGGATCGGTGCTGCCTCCGGCCTGCGCCGCCGCCAGCCTCTGGACCGAGGAGGGGGTGGACCAGCCCAGCTGGCAGCACTGTCCCCGAGAGACGGCCGTGGCGATCCCCGCCGACGCCCTGCTGCCCCGCCTCTGGCAGCGCGCCCTGGAGCGGCAGGGGGAGTTCGACCGCATCCTCAACCTCGCCTACGACTGGCTGCCCTTCTGGCTCACCCGCTTCGTCGGCACGCCCCTCTGCCATCTGGTGAGCATGGGCTCGGTGGCCGATGTGATGGACGCGGCGATCGAGGCGGTGTCCAGCTGGGATCCGCGGCGACTGGCGTTTCACACCGCCGCCCAGGCCGCCGATTTCCGGCTGGCGGCGCCGCCGCGGCTGGTGGGCAACGGCTTTGACCTCAGGGCCTACCAACCCGTTCCCGCCGACCGGGTGGAGCCCGCCCTGGGCTGGGCGGGCCGGATCTCCCCGGAGAAGGGGTTGGAGGATGCCGCCCGGGTGGCCGCCCGGCTCGGCCTGCCGCTGCGGGTGTGGGGGCTGCGGGAGGACGGGGACTACGCCCTGGCGGTGGAGCGCTCCGTGCCGGCCGGCACGATCGAATGGCGCGGCTTCCAGCCCACCGAACGCTTCCAGGCCGAGTTGGCGCGCTGTCGGGTGTTCGTGAACACGCCCCGCTGGAATGAGGCCTTCGGTAACGTGGTGGTGGAGGCGATGGCCTGTGGCGTGCCGGTGGCGGCCTATGCCCGCGGCGGTCCCGGTGAGCTGGTGCGCGAAGGGGTCAACGGCGCCCTGGCCAGCCCCGATGATCTCGAGGCCCTGGCGGCGGCGGTGCAGCGGGCCGCGGCCGTCGATCGCACCGCCTGCCGCGCCTGGGCCGAGGCGCACCACAGCCCGGAGGCCTTCACGGCCCGGATGGAGGCCTGGCTGGCGGCGTTGGGCTCGCCGTGACCGGCTCCCGGCTGATCCGCACCAGCCCCCGGTTGGCGCCGGAATCCGGGTCGACCGTGCGGATCGATCGCCAGAGCGCTTCTGTGGCCACCCACACCGCGGGGTACCGGTAGCGGGCCACATCGAGAATCAGCACCCGGTCGCCGGCGGGGTCGTAGGCCGCCAGCGGTGAGATGTGGCCGCCACCCCGCTGGCCGAGGCTGGGGCGGAGGTAGTTCACCAGCAGCCGGTCGTCCGGATCCGAGAGGCTGCGCCGCAGCAGCCCCCGAAACTGGCCAAGGCTCAGCTGGTCGCCATGCCAGCGCTGCACGCTCACCCCCTGGGCCGCCAGCAGGCCGGCCAGCTGCACCAGGGTCATCCCCCGGCGGCCCACGGTCTCAGCCGTCGCGAAGGCACGGCCCGCGGGGGCGGCGAACAGGTTGTCCTGGCTCCAGAAGCGGTAGGTGCCGTAACCGGGCGTCTCAGGCGCGGGCACCCCCAGGCTGTTGAGGGCCATCACGGCGCTGGCCACGCCGCAGTAGGCCAGGTTGGCCTGGGTGACGAACCAGCCCACCAGCGGTAGGAAGTCGGCCCGCATCCGGCTGCGGAACAGCAGTTCCTGCCCCGCCGGCTCCGGCAGGGGGACCAGACCCTCCGCCCGCGCTGCGCCGCCCAGTCGCGCCGAGGCGGACCCGCCGGCCAGCAGCCCCACCAGCACCGCGCCCGCGATCCGGCCTTTCATCCCCGTTGCAGCGGCACGAGCTCGCGCACTCGCTCCACCGCCGTCAGGGGCAGCTGGATGCCCGCACCGGACCCATCCTCCAGGGGCAGCTCGGCGGGGGAGAGCCGGCCGCTGCGGTTCGCCCCGCCCTCCAGGCCAACCCCCAGCAGGGGTGTGTTGTCGCCGCAGAGGTCGACCAGCACATCGCCCCGTTCCCGGAAGCGCAGACCGATCTGACCCAGGTCGCCCCGCTGGCAGAGGCGCAGGTCGGCCACCCGCAGGCGTTTGATCTGGCCGCCGCGGCTGGCCAGCACCACGCCGCAGTCACCATCGGCCACACTGACGGCCCCCACCACCGCCTCTCCGGGCAGGAGCCGCAGCAGCATCGGCCCCTGGGCGGTGCGTCCCATCACGGGCAGGTTCGCCTCGTTCACCGCCAGCCGCAGCAGCCGGCCCGTGCTGCTGGCCACCACCAGATCCCTGCCTTCCTGGCAGGGCACCACCCGCTTCAGTTCCACCCCGTCCTTGAGCTTCAGCACCGTGGCGGCGCGACCGGAGAGTTCGAGGAACTCCTCGATCGGCAGCCGCTTGAAGCGCCCGTCGCTGCTCAGCAGACCGAGGCTGCCGTCGCCCGCGCCCGGCAGGGGCAGCACCTGCACCACGCGGGCACCGCTGAGGCTCTCGGGCAGGAAGCGCTCCACCCCTCCCGGTTGCTGGCCGGCGAATTCCCAGCGCAGCAGGGCCACCCGGCCATCGGCGCTGAAGGCCAGCAGCTGGGGGTGGTCCGCCACCGGCAGCAGCAGCCGGGCCGGCGGTGGCTGATCTCCCAGGGCGGCGGCCTCCTCCAGGTGCAGGCGGCCCAGCACCGCTGGGGTCACGATCCGCAGGGTGCCGTCGCTCTGGAGCAGCAGGCGGCCGTCGCTGGCGAGACCCTCGAAGGCCTGCTGGCGCTGCAGTTCCGCATTCGGGCGCAGGGCCGCACCGCGCTGGACCGCCAGCTCATCACCCCCTTCCACCAGCCGGGTGCGCCGGGGGGTGGCGTAGCGCTTCTTCAGCGCTTTCAGCTCCAGCACCATCGCGTCGAGCAGGCTGCCCCGTTCGTCGAGCAGATGGCGCAGGCGGGTGCGTTCCTGCTTCAGCTCCTCGGCCTCCTTGCGCAGGCTCTCCTGCTCCAGGCCGGTGAGACGGCGCAGGGGCATCGCCAGCACCGCGTCGGCCTGGCGCTCGCTCAGATCCAGGTGCACCTGCAGGCTGGCCCGGGCGGCGGCGGCATCGGCCGCGGCGGTGATCATCTCGATCACCTCCCGCAGCCTGGCGAGGGCGCGGATCAGCCCTTCCACCACCTCCAGGCGCTCCTCGCAGCGGGTCAGCGCGTGGCGGGTGCGGCGGATCAGGGTGAGTTCGCGGTACTCCAGGAACTGCTGCAGCAACTGGCGCAGGTTGAGCTGCACCGGCTGGCCGTTCACGAGGGCCAGCAGGATGGCGCCGAAGTTGCTCTGCAGGGCGGTGCGGCGCTGCAGGTCCGCGAGCACGGTTTCGGCGACGGCGTCCCGGCGCAGCTCCACCACCACGCGCATGCCGTCCCGGTCGCTCTCATCGCGGATGTCGGCGATGCCGTTGATGCGGCCCTCGTTCACATGCTCCGCCAGCTTCTCGATCCAGCCCGCCTTGCTGAGCTGGTAGGGCAGCTCCGTGACCACGATGGCGCTGCGCCGATGGCGTCCCTTTCCGGGCTGCACCTCCTCGAAATGGGTGATGCCCCGCATCGGGATGCTGCCGCGGCCGTTGAGGTAGGTGTCGCGCAGGCCCGCGCTGGTGAGCACCTCGCCGCCGGTGGGGAAGTCGGGGCCGGGCACCAGCTCCAGCAGCTTCTCATCGCTGAGGTCGGGCCGGCGGATCAGGGCGATCAGGGCATCGACGACCTCGCCGAGGTTGTGGGGCGGGATGCTGGTGGCCATGCCCACGGCGATGCCGGAGCAGCCGTTGAGCAGCAGGAAGGGGAGCTGGGCCGGCAACACCGTGGGCTCCTGCTGGGAGCCGTCGAAGTTGGGGGCGAAGTCGACCGTGTCGTTGCCGATCTCGTCGAGCATCGCCTCGTTGGCGATCGGCGCCAGGCGGGTTTCGGTGTAGCGCATCGCCGCCGGCGGGTCGTCGTCCACCGAGCCGAAATTGCCGTGGCCGTCGAGCAGGGGGTGGCGGCTGGCGAAGGTCTGCACCAGGCGCACCAGGGCGTCGTAGACCGCCTGATCGCCATGGGGGTGGTATTTGCCCAGCACATCGCCCACCACCCGCGCGCATTTGCGGTAGGGCCGGTCGGGGGTGAGGCCCAGCTCATGCATCGCGAACAGGATGCGGCGCTGCACCGGTTTCAGGCCATCGCGCACGTCGGGCAGGGCCCGCCCGACGATGACGCTCATCGCGTATTCGAGGTAGGAGCGCTGCATCTCCTGATGCAGGGCGATCGGCTCGATCCGGTTCTCCCGGTCGTCGTCGCCGTTCGGAGTCGTGCGGCGGTCCTCGGCCATCCGTTGCTGGGGTCTGGGGGCGGAAGACGGGGCTCAGCCTACCGATGTCACCCCGTCGGACCACACCTCAGGGTTCGCCGCCCGGCCCGTCGCTAGCCGTGGCGTTCGCCATCGCCCGGTCCACCACCAGTTTCAGCTCCGGCTGGCTGAGCAGTTGCTGGGTGGCGCCGCGGAGCTTGTCTCCCCAGAGCTGTTCCTTCTGATACGCCGGCAGCACGTAGTTCGGTTGCTCGTTGAGGGCCATTTCCGCCAGCCGCAGGGCCTCACCCCGCTGCTTCGGATCGGTCGCGAACAGGCCGGCGGCCATGGCCAGGGAGGTTTCCGGCACATCGGGTTTGATGCGCAGCACCGCCCGCCAGCGCTCCAGGGCCGCCGGACGGCGATCGGCTTCCCAGAGCACCAGCCCCTGGTTGTTGATCGCTTCCCAGAAGTCGCGGCGGAGCTTCGCCGCCTGCTCGAATGAACCCAGGGCCCGGTCGCCCTGGCCGAGCAGCAGCTGGGCGTTGCCGAGGTCGAAGTGGGCGCCGGCGTTGCGGCCGTCCAGCTGCAGGCCCCGCCTGAGCAGGTCGATCGCCGCCTCGGGCTTGCCGTTGCGCAGCGCCAGCGAGCCTTCGGCGAACCAGATGCCTGGGTTCTGGGGGTCGAGCTGCTTGGCCTTGGCGAGCGCCGCCAGGGCTTTGTCGGCGTGGTCGCTGCGCAGCTCGGCCTCCGCCAGCAGCACCCAGCCTCGGGGATCCCCCGGCAGCAGTCGCACCGTGAGCTCCGCCAGCCGCGCCGCCTCCTCCACCTGCCCGAGCCGCAGCAGCCGGGCCGCCGCCTGGGCGATTCCCAGCCCCGCCGCCTCCAGATCCTTGGTCGGCGGGACATAGACGTAGGGCACCAGCGCCCGGGCCGCCCCCACCGGAACCAGGGGCACCGCCAGAAGCAAGGCCAGGGGGAGGCCCGGGATCACCCGCCGCACCAGATGTGTGAACAGTTGGCTCCGACGCCGGCCCACGGGAATTGCCCGAATTCGACCCAGCCTAGGGAGGCGAGGCCCGGCCTCCCACGATCGCCCGGATGTTGCGCCGCCACATCCAGGGCTTGATGCGCCGCAGCGCCGAAGCCCGCAGCTTTTCCGACCAGTCCGCGTCGCTCCAGCGCAGCGCCTCCTCCGCCCGCAGGTCGAGCAGCCAGGGGCGGGGCTGAAGATCGGGCTCCTCGCTGCTGGGCAGACCCGGTCCGTTCCAGGGGCAGACCTCCTGGCAGATGTCGCAGCCGGCCACCCAGCCCTGCAGGCGGGTAACGATCGCCGTGGGCAGCTCCTCCTCCCGGTTTTCGATGGTGTGGTACGCGAGACAACGGCGCGCATCCACCACGAACGGTTCCGGGATCGCCCCGGTGGGGCAGGCGTCGAGGCAGGCGCTGCAACGACCGCAGAGGGGTTCCGCCGGTCGGTCCGGCGGCAGCTCCACGCTGGTGAGCAGGTGGCCGAGCAGCAGCCAGGATCCCCGCCGCGGATGGATCAGGTTGCCGTTCTTGCCGATCCAGCCCAGGCCCGCCTCCTCCGCCCAGGCCTTGTCCATCAGCGGGGCGCTGTCCACGCACACCCGCCAGCGGCTGTGCGGCCGGCGCTGCTCCAACCAGCGGCCCAGGCGTCGCAGCCGCCCGTCCATCAGGCGGTGGTAATCGCGTCCCCAGCCGTAGCGCGCCACCTTCAACGCCCCTGGCGCCGTGGCGGTGTCCACGTGATAAGGCAGGGCCACCGCCAGCAGCGCCCGCACCCCCGGCAGCAGCTCGTTCACCGCCCGTCGGCGTGGATCGGCCATCCACCCCATCTCAGCCTGGTGGCCGGCCGCCAGCCAGCGCTCGAGCGCCTCGCTGCGCAGGGCGAGACGAGCGCTGCCGGGGACGGCGGCGATGCCGACCGGGTCAAACCCCTGGGCTGCCGCCTGCTGCTTCAGCTCCCGGGCGAGGTTGCGCAGGGCTGGATCGTTCACGGTTGATCGTTAAATTGGGTCATTGCCGCGTCCGCTCGCGTGACCGCTTCCCCCACCACCCGGTTCAGCCCTCTGCTGCGCTGGATGGGCATCACCCTGGTGGTGCTTCTTCTGCTGCAGATGCTCTCGGTGCTGATCCTCTGGGATTGGGGTTCCGAACCCTTCCGCCAGCTGGTGGTGGAGCGGTTGGTGAGCCAGGCGCCGATGGCCTTGATCGGCCTGGTGCTGATGTATCTGTCCTCCCGGCTGGAGGACCATTCCGGTTCGCAGGCGCGCACACCGCTCCTCTGGTCGATCTGCATCATCAGCGGTCTGCTGGCCGTGCTGCTCACCACCGCCCTGCCGGTCGCCTTCGGCGGTGACCAGATGTTCCAGGAGCAGACCGATCAGCAGCTGGCCGCCCAGCGGGCCCAGCTGGAGATGGCCCGTCAGCAGAGCCAGAATCCCGCGGTGCTGCAACAGCTTGTGCGACAGGCGGAATCCAGCGGCCAGATCCCCGCCGGTGCCAGCGACGCCCAGAAGACCCAGGCCGCCCGCGCCTTCATCGACCGCCAGCTGGAGTCGATGAAGAGCAAGTTCACCCAGGCCGAGCAGTCGGCCAAGGTGGCGAACAGCCAGCGCCGCTTCGGCAGCACCGGCGGCGCCATCGCCCTGATCGTGGCCTTCACGATCCTCTGCCTCGGCACGGTTCTCTGATCCCGCCCGCGGCCCCGCTCTCCCGGGGATCCCTCGCTGGTTACCGTGAGGGTTCTTCCCACGACCTGGTCCGTGGTTCCCACCAGCTCCCGACCCGATCAGCCGCTTGGCAACCGCCTTCAGCAGGATCTCAAGAACGATCTGATCGCCGGCCTGCTGGTGGTGATCCCCCTGGCCACCACCATCTGGCTGGGCACGACGGTGAGCCGCTTCGTGCTGGCTTTCCTCACCTCGATCCCCAAGCAGTTCAACCCCTTCAACACCCTCAACCCGCTTCTTCAGGAGCTGATCAACCTTGGGGTGGGCCTGCTGGTGCCCCTGCTCGGCATCCTGCTGATCGGTCTGATGGCCCGCAACATCGTCGGTCGCTGGCTGCTGGAGTTCGGGGAGGGCACCCTGCTGCGCATCCCCCTGGCCGGTTCCGTCTACAAGACCCTCAAGCAGCTGCTGGAGACTTTCCTGCGGGATAATTCCACTCGCTTCCGCCGGGTTGTGCTTGTTGAATACCCCAGGGAGGGTCTCTACGCGCTCGGTTTCGTCACCGGCGTCCTCGGCGCCGCGATCCAGGGTGACTTCGATCAGACGATGTTGAGCGTCTTCATCCCCACGGCACCCAACCCCACCACCGGCTGGTACGCGGTGGTGCCCGAGCGCTCGGTGCGCGACGTTGATCTCAGCGTCGAGGACGCCTTCCGCACGATCATTTCCGCCGGCATCGTCAGTCCTGACGAGAAAGAGGCCCCCTCCAACCGCAGCTTCTCCAGCCTGCTGGCCCAGCTGCGCGCGCCCCAGCTTTCCTGAATGAAGAGCCGCACCCTCGCCCGGGAACTCGCCCTGTTGATGCTGGGCCAGGTCAGCGATCGGGCGACCCCCAACCCGGATGTCGCCCTAGAGACCCTTCTGCAGCAAGCGCTCTCCAGCCTTGCTCAGCATGTGCGCGAATCGCTGGACCGCTCCGCGGGAGATCTGCAGCAGGCGGAACGGGACCTGCTCGACAGCGAGCTTCAGGAGGGAGATGACACCTCCCTGCCCAGGGTGCGGCAGCATCTGCGCGATGGCCTCGCCCATGCCGAACAGGCCCTGAATCGCCTGTCCGCCAGCCTCGATCTACCCCGCCTGCTGCTGCTGGCCGATCAGGAGGAGGTGCGGCGGGGCGCGATCGAGCGCACCCGCGCCGTCCTGGCGGACCGCGAGTCGATCGATGCCCGTCTCGACGCGGTGATGGAGGGCTGGCGCCTCACGCGGCTGCCCCGCATCGATCGCGACATCCTGCGCCTGGCCGCCGTTGACCTTGAAACCCTCGGCACGCCGGCGGCGGTGGCCTGCAACGAGGCGGTGGAACTGGCCAATCGCTACAGCGATGAGCAGGGCCGACGCATGATCAACGGCGTGTTGCGCCGCTTCACCACGGCGAGGGTCTGAACGGAGATGGTCTTCGATTGGTTCAACCGCGCCGTGTCCCCCGGGGAGTCCCGATCCCCGGCGCCGCCGGAGGCGGAAACCACGCCTGCGGAGTCCGCCGAGGCTGAGCCCGCCCAGGAGGCTCCAGCCCCCGCCGCCAGCCCGCCGCCGCCGGAAACGGCCCCGGCCCCTTCGATCGGCGCGGTGGATGAGGACGCCCTCGCCTGGGCGCGGGAGGCCTATGCCCGGCTGCGGGCCCAGCAGGAGGCCGCCCGCTCCCCGGCTCCGGCGGCGGCGGCTGCAGCGGCGCCCACCCCCCCAGAGCCCACTCCCCCAGAGCCCACTCCCCCAGAGTCCACCCCGCCGGAGACCG
>JBIKTO010000189.1:0-5574 GCA_044348065.1 Cyanobium sp. | reverse complement strand
CGTGACCGGCGTTCTGCCGATCGCCATCGGACCCGCCACCCGGCTCCTCCCCTACCTGGGCGGCACCAAGGCCTACCGGGGCGTGGTGCAGCTCGGCCTGCGCACCGACAGCGATGATCTGCAGGGGGCCGTGCTGCACCGCTCCGCTGTTCCGGCGCTGGAGCGCGAGGCGCTGGAGGCGGTGCTGGACGCCTTCCGCGGCGCTATCCAGCAGGTGCCGCCCCAGGTTTCGGCGGTGCACGTGGCCGGCGAGCGGGCCTACGCCCGCGCCCGCCGCGGCGAGCTCAGCGCCCTGGAGGCACGGCCGGTGCGGATCGAAGCCCTGGAGCTGCTCGCCTGGGATCCCGCCGCCGGCACCCTGGAGCTGGCGGTGCGCTGCTCGGCGGGCACCTACATCCGCGCCCTGGCCCGCGACCTGGGGGAGGCCCTCGGTTGCGGCGGCGCCCTGGCCGAATTGCGGCGCACCGAGGCGCTCGGCTTCAGCCTGGCGACCGCCGTGCCCCTGGAACGGCTCGATTCGGCCCCGCCGCCGCCCCTGCTCGACCCCCTGCAGGCCCTGGCGGATCTGCCCCGCCACCAGCTGGCGAGCTCCGAGCTGGCCTCCTGGCGCTGCGGTCGCGATCTGCCGGCGCCCCTCCCCCTGCCGGCGGACCAACCCCTGGCGGTGCTCGACCCGGATGGCAACCTGGCCGGCATCGCCCGCGCCGATGGTGCCGGCCGGCTCCGCCCCCGCCTGGTGTTCGACGCCGCCGGCTGAATCTTCCCTCCCCCGTTCCAGACGCCCGTTCCAGACGATGGCCGGCCATAGCAAGTGGGCCCAGATCAAGCGCACCAAGGCGGTGGTCGACGCCAAGCGCGGCGCGGTGTTCACCCGCATGGCGCGGGAGATCATGGTGGCCGCCCGCAGCGGCAGCGATCCGCTGGGCAACTTCCAGCTGCGCACGGCGATCGAGAAGGCCAAGGCGGCGGGGGTGCCGAACGCCAACATCGAGCGGGCGATCGCCAAGGGATCGGGCCAGGGAGGTGGCGGCGCCGAGGCCTTCGAGGCGGTGCGTTACGAGGGCTACGGACCCGGCGGCGTGGCGGTGCTGGTGGAGGCCCTCACCGACAACCGCAACCGCACCGCCGCCGACCTGCGCCTGGCCTTCAGCAAGCACGGCGGCAACCTGGGGGAGAGCGGCTGCGTGAGCTATCTGTTCGAAGCGCGCTCGCTGGTGCGCCTCCAGCCGGACGGCCTGAGCGAGGAGACCCTGATGGAGCAGTTGCTGGCCCTGGAGGAGGACGGCGGGCCGGCGGCCCTCGGCTGGACCCTGGAGCCGGAGGGGGCCGAGGTGATCGGCGGCTTCGCAGACCTGGAGGCCCTGCAGGCGGGGCTGCGACAGCGGGGCCTGGCGGTGGTGGGCTGGGAGCACCGCTGGATCCCCCAGACGGCCTGCCACCTGGAGGATCCCGAGCTGCTGCGGGCCTGCCTGCGCATGCTTGATGCCATCGAGGAGCTCGACGACGTGCGCGCCGTGACCGCCAACCTGGAGGCCGACGAAGGGATGATGGAAGCAGCTCTCGCCTAGGGGCCGCCGCCGGATCGCCCCAGGGCGGGGCCATCGGCGATCACGCTCACCGCAGGATGGTGCTGCAGCCAGCTGGCGGGGACATCCGGGGTGGGGGGGCTCTCCAGCACCCGCCGCAGCACCGCCGCCTTGGCGGCGCCGGTCACCACCAGCAGGATCCGGTCGGCGGCCAGAATCTCGGTCAGCCCCAGGGTGATCGCTCGGCTGGGAACCGCCGTGGGGTCGCCGCCGAAAGCGGCGGCGTTCTGGAAACGGGTCACATCGCTGAGCTCGACGCAGCGGCAGACCGCCTCCGGAGCACAGGGGGGCTCGTTGAAGCCCACATGGCCGTTGAGCCCCAGCCCCAGCACCTGCAGGCCGATGCCCCCCGCCGCCGCCAGTTCGGCGGCATAGCGGCCGGCCTCAGCCGCCGGATCGGCGGCGTGGCCGGCGGGCAGGCGCACCGTCGCCGGATCCAGCCCCAGGGGGCCGCTGAGCTGGCGGGCGATCACCCCGTGGAAGGAGCGGGGGTCGTCGGGCTCGAGGCCGACGTACTCATCGAGGTTGAAACTCAACCAGCCGCGCCGCAGCCGCTCCTGCTCCGCCGCCGGCAGCAGGGCCAGCAGGCGCACCATGGCGGCGTAGACCGGCACCATCGTGCGGCCGGTGGCCAGTCCGAGGGGCCGCTCGGGGTGGCGGCGGCGGGCGTTGAGCAGGCGGGCGGCCACCCGCTCCGCCACCGCCGCGGCATCGCTCAGCTCGATCAGCTCCAGCCGCCCGGCGGGCGGATCGGCCGGCGACGGGCCGGAGGCGAATGGGGAGGAGGAGGATCCGGAGGCGAAGGTCAAGGTGAGGGGAGGCTGCGCAGTTCCGCTCCCCGGTAATAGTGGCTGAGGATCTGCCGGTAGTCGCGTCCCTGCTGGGCCATGGCCAGGGCCCCCCACTGGCTCATGCCCACCCCATGGCCGAAGCCGCGGCCGCTCACCAGCAGCACGGGCAGGGAGGCGGGCCGCGCCGCGGCCGCCGCCGCCGTCGCGGAGGCCACGGGGCTGGTGGACTCGCCGCCGGAGGGCACCGCGGCCATCGGCGCGCCGCTGGCCGGATCGGCCCACTCGCCCTCCGGCAGGGGCGGCGGGGCCAGGCGGGGACGAACCGCCGGCGTGGCGTCCGGGGCCGCCGAGGCCGGGAGCGGCTGGAGACGGAAACTGGCCAGGGTGCTGCGCAAGCCCAGGCGCTGGCGCAGCTCCGTGCCGCTGATCTCCAGGCTGCCGGCCGGACCGAGGATGCGCGCCCGTCGGATCCGGCCGGTGCTGGAGGTCTCCAACACCTCGATCGACTGCACACCGTCGGTTTCCCGGAAGGCGCGGCGCAGCTGGAGGGGGTCGAAGCTCGTCTCCCAGCGGAACACCGGGCTGGTCTGGTCGTAGTCGGGCACGCTCACCAGGTAGGGGAGCTGGCGGGACCACATCTCGCCGCTGTTCTCGGTGCTGCCGCCGCTGCTGCTGTGGAACACCGCGTTGATCAGGCTGCCCCCATGCATCAGCACCTGGCCGCGGGTGCGCTCCACCGCCGCGCGGGTGGAGGGGGTCTCCGTGGCGACGCCGCCATACACCTGGCTGGCCACGGTGGCCTTGAGGTCGAAGGGGGCCGCCGGGCGCCGCTGGGCCAGGGCGTAGGTGCGGGCGGCCACCGCCTGGGCCGAGAGGGCATTCAGCGGCCAGCTGGCGGGCATCTCACTGCCCACCACGCTGGCCAGGTAGGTCTCCAGCGACACGTGGTTGATCGCCCGCAGGCCGCCCTCGCGGCTGGTGAGCTGCAGCCGTCCCCGGTAAGCCCGCTCCTGCAGCACGGTCAACGCTTCGCTCCCCCCCTCGCGGCGCGGGGTGAGCCACAGCTCCGCCAGGGGCAGCACCTGGGAGACGGCCGTTGGCTGGGCGGCCATCTGAAGGGTGGCCTCAAATCCTGAGCCGTCCGGGCCGGGGCGAAGGCTGAGCCGATCCCCCGGCCGCAGCTCCAGCAGCGTGCGGCCGCCCGCGTCCGCCACCCGCACCGTGCCCTCCAGGCTCGCCAGGTTCAGCAGCCCCTCCTGACGCAGCAGCACCCGCAGTTCGGGGCCGCCGCTGGGGGCGGGCTGCAGCCGCACCGCGCCGATCGCACCGGGACCGGCGGGAGAGAGCGGGGGCAGACCGGCCATGGGCAGGCCCACCAGGGGCATCGCCAGGATCGGCAGCAACGGCGGGCGCCGCGGCGGCCACCAACGCGGGGGGCGGAGGGTCACGCCAGAGGAGGGCCGGAGGCCGGAAGGGCGCCCATTGTGACGGCTGCGCCAGCCGGTCGCCAGATCCGGCCGCGTGGCAGCATGCGGCTCAAGAGCCGAGCGACCGGAGCGCGTGCAGGTCACCTTCCTGGGCACGAGTTCCGGGGTTCCCACCCGGGCCCGCAACGTTTCGGCCGTCGCCCTGCGCCTGCCCCAGCGCGCCGAACTCTGGTTGTTCGACTGCGGCGAGGGCACCCAGCACCAGTTTCTGCGCAGCGAGTTGCGCGTTTCCCAGCTGCGACGGATCTTCGTCACCCACATGCACGGCGACCACGTCTTCGGGCTGCCCGGGCTGCTGGCCAGCCTGGGCCTGGCCGGCAGCTGCCCGGACGGCCTCGACCTCTACGGCCCCGATCCCCTGCCCCACTACCTGGAGGGGGTGCTGCGCACCAGCTCCACCCGCATCGGCTACCCGCTGCGCCACCACCGGGTGCGCCAGGCGGCCCAGAGCGGCGCCATGCTCCATGAGGACGACGAGATCCAGGTGCGCTGCACCGCCCTCACCCACCGGGTGCCGGCCTACGCCTACCGGGTGGACCGCAAACCCCGGGCCGGCCGTTTCGACGTGGAGCGGGCCCGCGCCCTGGGCATCCCCCCCGGACCGGTGTATGGGGATCTGAAGGCCGGCCGCAGCGTCACCCTGGCGGACGGCCGCATCATCAACGGCGCCAGCCTGTGCGGGCCGCCCCAGCCGGGCTGCAGCCTCGTCTACTGCACCGACACGGTGTTCAGCGAGGCGGCCGTGGAGCTGGCCCGCGGCGCCGACCTGCTGATCCACGAATCCACCTTCTGCCACGCGGAGGGGGAGCTGGCGATCCAGAGGCAGCACTCCACCAGCACCATGGCCGCCCAGACGGCGCTGGAGGCGGGCGTGGGCCGGCTGCTGCTCACCCACCTCAGCCCCCGCTACCTGCCCGGCGCCGCCGTGGGCCCGGATGACCTGCTGGCGGAGGCGCGGGCGATCTTCCCGCAGACCGACGTGGCCCGTGATTTCCTCAGCGTCGAGGTGCAGCCCGCCGCCTGAAGCCAGCCCCAGTCCCTGCAACAGTTCCCTTCCTTCCGAAGACCTGGGACCTCCAGCCGTGATACAAGGTCTCAGTCGCGGTCTCACCGCCCCTTCCCCGGCTTCTCCCATGGCCCCCTTCCTCCGCTCGACCCTGCGCGCCATCGCCCGGACCCTGCTGGTCCTGCCCCTGGCGCTGCTGGTCACCTTCGCCGGTCCCGCGGTCGCCGCCCAGTGGACGCCCGAGCAGCTCACCGTGCCGGCCACCCCCGACGGCAGCCTGGTGACCTTCAGCGAAAAGGAGATCAAGACAGGGCGCAAGATCTTCAACGACAGCTGCGGCACCTGCCACGCCGGCGGCATCACCAAGACCAACCAGAACGTGGGCCTGGATCCTGAAACCCTCGCCCTGGCCACCCCGCCCCGCGATTCGGTCGAGTCCCTGGTCGATTACCTCAAGGACCCCACGTCCTACGACGGGGAATACAGCATCGCCGACGTGCACCCGAGCCTGCGCAGCGCCGACGTGTTCGTGAAGATGCGTGATCTCGATGAGAGCGACCTGCGGTTGATCGCCGGCTACATCCTGGTGGCCCCCAAGGTGCAGGGCCTGCAGTGGGGCGGCGGCAAGATCTACTTCTGATCCCCGCTCGGACGATCAGCCGATCGGCATCTCCCCCCCCCCCCCGGGGGGGGGGGGGGGCGGC
>JBIKTO010000188.1:0-5576 GCA_044348065.1 Cyanobium sp. | reverse complement strand
GCATCCGCAACGCCGACACCCGTCGCCCCCGCCTCTCCTTCGCCGCCTGGACCCTCTACCTGCTCAGCCAGTACGCCACGGTGAAGGATCTGGTGCGGGCCGTCGCCGAAGACCGCATCCAGATCGTGCCGGTGCCCTTCGGCCCCGGCGGCAAGGCCAAGGCCACCGTACACATGGCCGTCTCCGACGCCAGCGGCGATTCGGCGGTGATCGAATACCTCAAGGGCAAACCGGTCATCCACCACGGGCCCCAGTTCCAGGTGATGACCAACAGCCCCGTCTACAGCGAGCAGCTCAAGCTCAATGCCTTCTGGAGCACCAAAGACCGCAGCCATGAGCTGCCCGGGTCGATCCAATCGCCCGACCGCTTCGTGCGCGGCTCCTTCTACCTGCAGCAGCTACCCCCCACCAGCGATCCGCGCCAGGCCCTGGCCGGGGTGATGAGCGTGATGCGCAACATCTCCGTGCCCTGGGGCACCCCCGATCCGGAGCACCCCAACATCTCCCCCACCTGGTGGCGCACCCTGCTCGATCAGAAGAACGGCGTGTACTACTTCGATTCCGCCCTCTCGCCCCAGATGGTCTGGCTGAACCTGCGCCAGCTCGACTTCAGCCCCGGCAGCGGCATCCGCGCCATCGCCATCGAGGCCAACCTCGAGCTGCAGGGCAACCTCACCGCCAAGCTCAGGCCCGCCCCGGTGATCCGCTTCCTGGCACCCAAAAGCTGAGGCAGAGGCGGCCCGCGGCGGCCAGTCGCGGGCCTACTCCCTGTAGGACTCCTGATAGAAGCGCTCCAGGTCCCCCACCGCCTGCAGCAGCGGCGAGGCCAGCGATCCGGCCGTATCGGCCACGTGCCGGGCCAGCCCAAGGGTGACCACCCCGCGGGAGGGTTCGAGCGAGCCGGCTTCGATCTGGCCCCGCAGCGATTGCAGCGCGGACAGCAGCTTCGGACCCTGGCTGGCATCGGCGCCGGCGGCGGCCACCGCCCGGTCGATCAGGCCGAGAAATTCAGTGTTGCGGGCATCCATGGCGACTCAGGGGCAGGTGAACGGTTGCTCGGTGAGGGGCGGACCTTCCACCCAGGTGATCTGCGGATCCTTGGAATTCTCGATGAAGGTCTGCTGACCACCCCCCGGATAGCAGGCCGAGGGGGTCTGGGGCGCCACCACCCCCTGATACACCGCCGTGCCCGCCGGCACCGTGACGCTGAGGCTGCGGATCGCCCTGTTGCCCCAGTCCTGGTGCAGGGCCAGCGAGCGGATCACATCGGTGTTGACGCTGAAGCGATCGGTGGTGAGATACCGGCCGTAGCGATTGTTATCGCCGCTGAAGTAGCGGTAGAAGGTGGTGGGCTGGCTCAGCACCACCCGACTGCATTTCGATTCCAGAAACGTGACGGCCACATTGGCCGGCAGCGGGCAGGCCGGGGCGGTCTGGGGGGCGCCATCCTGCGCCAGGGACACGCCCCCCAGCAGCACGCCACTGAGGGAACCAAGCGCCAGGGATCGCAGGCTTCGCTTCGCCTGGCGGAGTTTGGGTCGGAAGCTGGGCATGGGGACCATCCAACTGGTCTATCCCTAGCAAAACGGCTGCCGCTGGCCACAGCGACCCCCTACGGTGGGCCTGGGAGCGACGACAGCGCCTTCGATCCGTCCCCCTCAAGCGGTACAACCATGGAGCAGGCCCTCGCGTTCCTCCTCGCCCGCGAGGCGGACCTGCCCGCCAGCCCCTGCGACTGGGACAGCCTCGGCCAGGTGCAGCGCCTTGGCGTCACCGGCGGCACCGCCCTGCGGCTCTACCGCCTGCCGCCGGAGCACACGATCCCGCTGGAGAGCCTGCCCATCGATGGCCGCATCCCCAGCTCCCGCAGCGGCGGGCCGGAGGCCGTCGCCCTGATCTGCGACGCCGTGATCCCCCACCTGGATGTGAAATCGCTCTGGCTGGGCGTGTACGCCAGGGCGGAGGGGGACACATGGCGGGAGCTGGATCGCTTCCCGCTGCGCGAGGCGGAGAACGAAACCTGCTGGTTCTATCCCACCGAAGATGGCCGCTACCTCTCCTGGGAATGCCGGCGGAGCCTGGAGCTGGCGCTGGGCCGCCTGGTGGAGGGGGCCTCCATCTCCGGACCCGACGACTACGAGCGCAGCGAGGTGCATGTGCTCTGGTCGTTGATGGCCGATGACGAAGCCCTCACCTGCGTGGGCCTCACCTACCGGCGCCGCCGCATCGACTGGGCGGTGAACGGCTCCCGCGACGAAGCCTGCGCCACCTGGGCGGCCTTCGCGGTGGACGCCATGGCCGATCCCCCCTTCCAGGCCCTGGCCAGCACCACGGTGTTCCAGACGCCGCTGGAGGCCTAAAGCGCCAGCAGGTCGCGGCTGCCGCTGATCGCCTGCACCGCCAGCAGCAGCGCCGTGAGCAGGGCCGCGCCCGTGTGCAGCCGCCGCCAGAAGGGACGGCTGCGCACCTCCGGCGCGGCGGCCATGGCGAACAGCAGCAGGCCGGTGAGCAGCAGGCCGCTCCAGGTGTGGGAGCCCCACAGCTGGCGCCAGGGGCTCTCCCCCCGGAACCACAGCGAGGGCTGCGCCACCAGCACGGCGAGGGCGCCCCAGCTGAGCAGGGCCCAGGCTGCCCGGGCCGCCGCCCGGCGCGCGCGCCAGAGGGCCAGACAGCCCCCCAGGGCCAGGGCGGCGGGACCCAGCAGCGGCAGGACAGCGCCCCCGGCCGCGCCGCTGCTCACCCGATTGGCCGCCAGGGCGAGCAGCACCGCCACCACCGTGCCGGTGGTCACCCAGCGGCCGTGGTCGACATGCTCCGCCGGCACGGTGGCGGCGATCGGGTTGAGATCGAGCCGCCGCTCCCGCACCAGGATCCCGAGCCGGATCGTGGCGCCCACCACCGGGTAGACGAACAGGATCATCAGCACGGGATGGAGCAGCAGCAGCCAGTCCCCCGCCGAGAGCGGGGGCGTGGTGGCAAGGGCAGGCACAGGGCCGCGTCGCGTCGAGCGCTCCCAGTCTCCCTGTGGCGCCTCCCGTGCCGGGCCTCAGCCAGCCGCCGCCCGAGCCCGCCCCTCCAGCCCCTGCCAGCGGCATAGGGCCGCCAGCCAGTGCAGCAGCACCGCCCACCAGAGCGAGCCGCTCACCACATAGATCAGGCTGCAGGCCACCCCCAGCCAGGTGGCCTGCAGCAGCCACCGCGGATCCGGCCGCCGCCGGCCCTGCCAGGCCACGAACAGGCCCACGCTCAGGGCCATCCAGGGCAGCATCGCCAGCGGCTTCACGCCATCGAGGGCGCTGGGCAGCAGCAGGCCGCGGAAGAGCAGCTCCTCCACAAAGGCCGGCAGCACCGCCAGGCGCACGGCACGCCCCAGGCCACCCAGGCGGGGCCGCCGCCGCGCCAGGCTGGCGGCGAGGGCGGCGTAGACCAGCAGGATCGCCAGGCTCGCCGCCTGCCCCAGGGGTTGCCAGAGGGGGAAGAGCCCATCCCCCAGCCGACCGAGCAGGACGCTGACCGCCGGTACCGCCCCGAACAGGGCGGTGGGGGCAACGGGCAACTGACGCGGATCCGCCCCCGGGATCTGGTTGGTGCGCAGCTCCAGCAGGGGCAGACCCACCCGCAGGAACTCGGCGGCGAACAGGTCATGGGCGCTGCGGGGCAGCAGCGAACGCCAGCTCAGCAGCGCATCGCGGAGGTTCTGGCTGGCCACGAAGGGATCGGAGCCCTTGGCGGCTCCGCCGGTGCCCACCGCCAGGGCGCTGGCCGCATTGCGGTACCAGTCGCCGCGCACCCGGCCGAAGGGTTCGAGCAGACGATCGAAGGCCAGGCCGAGATGGCGCAGCCGCTCCCGATCGAAGGCCGACATCGGCACCTGATCGCCCGCCAGCCGCAGCTGGCGGATGGCGATCCACAGCGCCTGGGCCGAATCCTGCACGCAGGAGGTGGAGGGGGTCACCAGGGACACCCCGGCGCCATCACCGCTGCGGTAGCGGGCCGCCACCAGCTCGGCCTGCAGGTCGATCGCGTCCAGCACCTCCCCGCCGATCGGCACCAGCACATCGGCGAAAGGCCGCAGGCCGATCCAGCCCCGCTGCAGGCTGCCGGCGTAGGCACTCCAGTCCTGGCTGCCGGCGACGATGCCGTTGGGATTGCTGGCGTAGATCTGGTGGTAACGCAGGGCCAGCCGCGGCGCGCCGCTGAAGGCATCGCGCACCACCTCCGTCTCGCCGAAGGCGAAGTGACCGGTCACGGTCCAGGCCGCCACCGGTTCGCCGTCCTCACCGCCGATGCCGCCGAACAGGTGCATCAGCAGCGCCCGCTCCCCCAGGGCCCAGGGGGGCGGGGATTGGCCATCGGGGATCAGGGCGGTGCTGGTGAGGCTGCCCCGCCGCAGCTGCGGCGGACTCCAGCTCTGATGGCGCACGTGGGCCAGGGCCGGATCGGTGCCCCGCACCACCCGGCTGGGATTGAGCTGCAGCAGCGCATGGGGCAGCAACGCCTGCACCGTGAACAGCCCATCGGCCGCCGGAGCACCCTGGATCAGCCAGCCCTGGCGGTTCCAGGCGGATCCCGCCAGCCCCGCCGGATCGATCAGCCGCCGGCCATAGCGATCGGGGGGCAGGGCCGGGATGCGGATCGTGTCCTCCGCCCCCGCGAAGCCGCCCCGTTCCCGTTCGAAATGGCGCACCCGCCAGAGGTCGGGCCCGCCGGCCGGCCCCAGCACCGTCACCAGGCCCTGCCAGCGGCCCGTGATCTGCACCGGTGGGCTGGCGATCCGCAGGCCCCCAGGCTCCGGGGTCACCCCCTCCAGCAGCACGGTGAGGTCATCGCGGGGGCGGGCCCCGGCCAGGCTCTGCAGGGGGCCGACGCGTCGGCCGTCGAGGCGGGTGGGCAGCACATTGCCCTGGGCCGCCGCCTGGCGGGCCTCCTCCCCCAGGCGGATCGTGGTGGTCACGGTGGCCACCAGGCGCCGCAGCTCCGGCCGCTCGGCCCAGCGCAGCCGCAGCCGCTGGCCGATCAGGTCCCCCTGGGCGGCCGGGGCCTGCTCGATCGCGATCCACACCCAGTCCTCCCGCGGCGCCTCCGGGGCAGCGGCCTCCTGGGGGGTGGGCAGGATCAGCCGACCGATCCACTCAGCGCTGGGGCGATAGAGATCGGTGCGGGGCTTCAGGGCCAGCGGATAGCTCTCCGGGCGGCTCCAGGGGGAGCGGCTCGCCAGGGTTTCACTGCTCTCGGCCAGCGGCTGGCTGGGGCTGCCGATGCCGGCGGCCCGCGCCCCCAGGCCGCCGAGGGGCAGCAGGGCCGCGAGCGACAGGAGCGCGCTCAGCAGGACCGCAATCAGCGGGAGACCAGAAAAGCGCGGCAGGCGGAAGGGTCGATGAAGGCGACGATCTGGCGGGTTTGTTCGTGGACGATCCGGTAATTGCGGCCATCGGAACAACATCTCGCCTGGGCTTCCTGGTGGGCCCAGAACTCCTGATGGGTGCGTCCCTGCCGTCTCCAGCCATCGGGATGCAGCGCTTCGATCACATACATGGCGAATTCGGCTCAGTTCTGCTTTCTCCAGTGAAGCCACG
>JBIKTO010000187.1:0-5593 GCA_044348065.1 Cyanobium sp. | reverse complement strand
GGGCAACCCCAGCAACTGCTTCTCCGCCCGCCGCACCGCCGTGGGATGGCTGAGCAGGTGCTCGTGCTCCAGCAGCGGCAGGGGTTCGGGGCGCACCTCGGCCGCGTGGCGGGGCGGCTCGCGCCACTCGAAGTCGCGCTGCGGCGCCCGCGTGCGGCAGAGGGCCTCCAGCTCCCGGCGCAGGGCCTGGCGCACCCGGCCGCGCCGCAGGGCCGCGAAGAACTCCGCCGCCGCCACCCGGCCGGTGCTGGTGGGGTTCGGCCCATCGCCATCCCGCAGGCGGGCCGCCTCCGGATGCCAGCGGGGGGCGCAGGTGCCGGGCGCGGTGGTGTCGGTGTCGAGATAGAGGTGCAGCCCCTCGCCGCCGGGGCGGCTCACCACCGCCAGGCCGTCGTGGGGCCCATGGCGGGGCAGGGGGAACACGCGGCCGCTGGCGCGCTCGCTGGCGGGCACGCAGCCGCCGCTCAGCAGCAGCGCCGCGGTGGCGATCGCCAGCCGGCGGCGGGGCGGCGGCAACGGTGGGGGGAGCCGGGGCGGCAACGGTGGCGGGATCGGAGGCCGATGCGGCCGAATCCTGGCCATGATCGCCCTCGATCCGAGGGCGTGACCCCGCCCGCCGTGCCTCCGCCGCCATGAGCCTCACCCCCTCCACGATGCTGCCCCTGGCCACCACCCTGCCCCTTGAGGCCATGCGCCAGGGTCTGACCCCGGTGAGCGGTGGGCCCCTGGATCCGGCGGCCCTTGCGGGCCAGCCCGTGCTGGTGCTCTTCCTCTGCCCCCACTGCCCCTTCGTGAAGCACATCGAGCCGGAGATCGGGCGGTTGGCGGCCGACTTCGGGGAGCGGGCGGCGCTGGTGGCGATCTGCAGCAACAGCGCCGCCACCCACCCCCAGGACGGCCCAGAGGGGATGGCGGCCCAGGCCCGCGCCCAGGGCTGGCGCTTCCCCTACCTCCAGGACGCCGATCAAACCGTGGCCCGCGCCTTCCGCGCCGCCTGCACCCCCGACCTCTTCCTCTTCGACGCCGCCCACCGCCTCGCCTACCGGGGCCAGCTCGATGGCAGCCGGCCGGGCAACGCCGTGCCCCTCGACGGCCGCGACCTGCGCGCCGCCCTTGAGGCCGTGCTGGCCGGTCAGCCGGCGCCGCCGGAGCAGAGTCCCTCGATCGGCTGCAACATCAAATGGCACCCCGGCCGGGAGCCGGACTGGGCTGGCGCTGTGCGTGGATCCTGACGACGGGCGTAAGGTTGCCCGATGAACGTGCCCCCTTTCAGCCTCAGCGAGCAGCTGCGGCAGCTCGGTGACAGCCTGGATGCCGCCGTTCTGGCGGTGCTGCGCAGCGGTCAATACATCGGTGGCGGCGGCATCGCCGCCTTCGAGCAGGCCTTCGCCGCCGCCTCTGGCGTGCCCCACGCGGTGGGCTGCAACAGCGGCACCGATGCCCTGGTGCTGGCCCTGCGGGGGCTGGGCCTGGGCCCCGGCGACGAGGTGATCACCAGCTCCTTCAGCTTCTTCGCCACCGCCGAGGCGATCAGCGCCGTCGGCGCCACGCCGGTGTTCGTGGATGTGGAGGAGAGCTCCTACCTGATCGATCCCGAGCGGATCGAAGCGGCGATCACCCCCGCCACCCGCGCCCTGCTGCCGGTGCACCTGTTCGGCCGGCCGGTGGACATGGGGCGGATCAACGCCATCGCCGCCGCCCATGGCCTGCGGGTGATCGAGGACTGCGCCCAGGCCAGCGGCGCCAGCTGGGACGGCCAGCCGGTGGGCAGCTGGGGTGATGTGGGCTGCTTCAGCTTCTTCCCCACCAAGAACCTCGGTGCCGCCGGCGACGGTGGGGCGGTGGTGTGCCGCGATCCGGAGCTGGCCCAGCGGATGCGGGAGCTGGCGGTGCACGGCATGCCCCGCCGCTATCTGCACACCGAGCTGGGGTACAACAGCCGCCTCGACGCCATCCAGGCGGCGGTGCTGAGCGTCAAGCTGCCGCATCTGGCGGGCTGGGTGGAGCGGCGCCGGGCCATCGCCGCCCGCTACCGCGAGGGCCTGGCGGGCCTGCCGGGGCTGCAGCTGGCGGAGGCCGGGCCCGAGGGGCACAGCTGGAACCAGTTCGTGGTGCGCGTGCCGGCCTGTGCGGCCGAGAGCCGCGCCTGCGCCCTCGACTGCCCGTCGCCCTGTGGCCCTTCGGCCGACAGCGCCAGCTACGGCCTGCCCGAAGCGGCCTGCCGCGACTGGCTGCAGGAGCGCCTGCGCGAGGCCGGCGTGAACACGATCATCTATTACCCGATTCCGATCCACCGCCAGCCCGCCTACGCCGACCTGGGCTACGGCAGCGGCTCCCTGCCGATCACCGAGCGGCTGTGCACCGAAGTGCTCAGCCTGCCGATCTTCCCGGAGCTCAGCGACAGCCAGCAGGACTGGGTGATCGAAACGATGCGGGATCGGCTCCAGCGGCTGGCCGCCAGCCCCGTCGCCGTGGCGGCAGCCTGAGGATCAGCGCGGCAGGCCGGCGTACAGCGCCTTGAAGCGGGCCTGCTGCAGCTTGTGGTCCACGATCGGCTCGGGGTAGCCCCGTCGCTCCAGAGCGCCGATCCGGCCGCTCAGCAGGTCATCGCTGGCCACATGGGCCAGCTCCGGCAGCCAGCGGCGGATGTACTCCGCCTCCGGATCGAAGCGGGCCGCCTGGGTGGTGGGGTTGAAGATGCGCAGGGGTTTGGGATCCATGCCGCTGCTGGCGCTCCATTGCCAGCCGCCGTTGTTGGCCGCCAGATCGCCATCCACCAGCTGGGCCATGAAGCGGCGTTCGCCCCAGCGCCAGTCGACGATCAGATCCTTCACCAGATAGGAGGCCACGATCATGCGGCAGCGGTTGTGCATCCAGCCGCTTTCATTCAGCTGGCGCATCGCCGCGTCGATGATCGGCACGCCGGTGAGCCCCTCGCACCAGGCCTCGAACCGGGCCGTGTCGTTCTCCCAGGGGAAGTGGCGCCACTGGGGCCGGTAGGGGCCCTCGGCGAGCTCGGGGAAGTGAAACAGGGCCTGCTGGTAAAACTCCCGCCAGGCCAGCTCCTGCTCCCACACCCCGATCGCCTGCCGCTCCTCCTCGCTGCCGGCCGCCGCCAGGGCGTCGCGGGCGGCGGCCCAGGCCTGGCGGGGGCTGAGGGTGCCGAACTTGAGGGCGGCCGAAAGGCCGGAGGTGCCCGCCTCGCCGGGGAAGTTGCGCCCCGGTTCGTAGCGGCCGAGGGGGCCGGCGGCGAAGGCCTCCAGCTGGGCGGTGGCCGCCGCCTCGCCCGGGCGGCAGGGGCAGAGCTGGGCGCCGGCGAAGGGGGCCCGGCCCTGCTCCGCCGCCAGCACCGCCTCCTCGGGCACCGCCTCCAGCCGCGGCAGGGCGGCCCAGAGATCGGGGCGGCTCAGGGTGTTGGGATCGAGGTCGATCAGATCCCGCGGGGCGGCCACCGGCGCCGGGCTGGTGCCCACCTGACCGCGCCAGTTGCGCAGGAAGGGTCCGTACACGCGGTAGGGCTCGCCGGCGCCGGTGCGCACGGCCTCGGGGTCCACCAGCAGTTGGTCCCAGCCCACTTCCACCCGGCAGCCCTCCGCCCGCAGCGCCTTGGCCACGCGCCGATCGCGCTCGCGGCCGTAGGGCTCCACGTCGCGGTTCCAGGCCACCGCCTGCGCCCCCAGGGCCAGGGCCAGCCGGGGCAGCAGCTCGGCCGGATCGCCCCGCAGCAGCAGCAGCCGGCTGCCGGCCCGGCGCCAGCCCTGCGCCAGCTCCTTCAGGCTCTCGACCAGGAACCACAACCGCGCCGGCGCCAGATCGGCGGCGGCCAGGATCGCCGGATCGAGCACGAACACCCCCGTGACCGCCGCCGTGCTGGCCGCCGCCTTGGCCAGCGCCAGGTTGTCGGCCAGACGCAGGTCGCGGCGGTGCCACACCAGCCAGCGTTCAGATCCCATCGGCGTCGCCATCGCCCCCCTCAGAGCCCGAGCAGCTGGCGGGCCCGGAACCAGGCCGCCAGACTCTTGCCGTCCAGGTATTCGTCACCGCTGGCCAGCAGCGCGTCGAGGGCGGCGGGCTCCAGCACCAGCACCTCCAGGTCCTCGTCGTCGTCGCCGGCGGGCGGCTTCTCCAGGGGGGTGAGGTTGCGCGCCAGGAACAGGTGGATCACCTCATTGGAGTAGCCGGGGCAGGGCAGCATCACCCCGAGCGGATCCCAGCGCTCGGCGCGGTAGCCCGCCTCCTCCTGCAGCTCCCGCTCCATCGTCGTCAGCGGGTCTTCCCCGTCATCCAGGGTGCCGGCGGGGAATTCGAGGATGCGGGCCTCCACGGCGAAGCGGTACTGGCGCAGCACCAGCACCCGGCCGTCGTCGAGCACCGGCACCGCCAGGGAGGCGCCGGGGTGGCGGATGATCCCGAAGCTGCCCTCCACCCCCATCGGCAGCTCGATCCGGTTGATCTCGAAGCGGATCTTGCGGGCGTCGAGGCTGGCGGTGGTCTCCAGATGCCGGGAGGGTTCGGGCGGCGGCAGGGGGGGCATCGCGGGTAGCCGTCAGGACTCTCCACAATGCCCGGCGGCCGACCGGCGCGCGGGCTAGATGGACAACATCTTGAAGCCGAGGGCTATCAGCACGCCGCCCCCCACAATTTCCAGGCGACTGCCGAAGGCAGCCGGCATCCTCTTGGCCAGGCCCAGGCCGAGGTAGGTGGAGGCGAAGGCCGCCACGGCGATGGCGATGGCGTAGGCAACAATCGGTTTGCCCGCCAGGCCGAGGGTGACGCCGACACCCAGAGAATCGATGCTGGTGACGGTGGAGACAAACAGAATCTTCAGAAAGCTGTGGGTGCGTGGATCTTCCGCTTCCGGGGTTTCATCAGGATCGTGGTGATAGGCCTCCCAGCACATGTGGGCGCCCACGGCAACAAGCAGAAAGAAGGCGACCCAGTGGTCGTAATCGACGATCAGATCCTTGGCGATGCGGCCCAGCAGGAAGCCGATCGCGGTGGCGCCACCCTCGGCGAAGGCGGAACTGAAGGCAAAGGAAAAGGCGCGGCGGGGAGAGAAGTGACGGAAGCCCATCGCAAAGGCCGCCGAAAAGGAATCGATGCTCAGCACAATGGCGAACAGAATGATGTCCCAGACCATCGGCCAGCGGCTCCTCGGCTGAGGTTAGCCCTGCCGCTCCCCAAGCACGGAGGCCAGCGGGGCCTCGTCCACCTCCTTGTTGGCGGAGCGCAAGGGCCCAGAGCAGCGCACCGGTGCCAGGCCCCTCTCTCAAGGACGAGAAAGCCCCCAGCCGGAGCCGGGGGCAGGGGTTCTCACGTGCGGGCCTCAGCCCTCCACCTTCACGGTCACGGTGCTCACCGTGTTGGCCTTGGGGGCGGTGACGGTGAGCAGCCCGTCGCGATACACGGCCTGCAGCTGCTCGCGCTCGATGGCGACGGGGAAGCGGAAGCTGCGGCTCCAGGTGCCGTAGCGGAACTCGCTCAGCAGGGGTCCGCGGACCTTCTCCACCGCGGCGGGGGTGTCGTTGCCCGTGCCGGGGACTTCGGCCCCAGACGGCTGGCCGCCCAGCTGGCGCTGGCTGCGGCGCTCGGC
>JBIKTO010000186.1:0-5645 GCA_044348065.1 Cyanobium sp. | reverse complement strand
GGGCGACGGCTAATTCCAGATCTGGGAGCATCCTTGAACTCCAGCAACGATCACTTTGCGGCCAGCTCGAATGGCACTGATCTGCCTGTCGGTGATCGGCAGGCAGTATGCATCAAGCTGACGTCCGTCTTTTGATGCCAAGTCCTTCCAGCACAGCATTCGATCCTCAACACGAGCAAACTGCTTGCATTTCTCAATCATGCCGTCGACTGATCGCTTGGCGGCATCCCTGATGCATTGCTGCTGATCTTGGTAGTCTTTGAATTGAATGCAGTATGCAGCACTGCCTGCGGATGTCTGAGCATTGGAGACGGAGCAGCCAAGGATGACCGTCAACGCAACACCAACCCCAAGCCTGGTCGCCATGAAAGTGAGCAGAGAAATAGAGAGTTCTGACACCCTATAGCCTGTGGCGTGTAAATGCAAAGGTATGCAGAAGGTGATTACTCTCGCTTCGTCATGTGGCGTTTCTATGCATTTTTTGGCTTGTTGTCAGCCCATGCCTCGCTCTCACTGGGGCTGGATGTAGCGGATAGGAGCGTTCCTTCGCTTTGGCTGCGACCTGCCTTGTAACGCCTCGATGGTCTGTAGCCATCAGGTCGGCAATGGGAGTCAGCACCGGACCCCTCTGGCGCCACCACCGAAGACCCCTATGACCCCCCAGCGACCTGAAGACCCAGCCCGCACCCAGGCCCTGTGCTGGCTGCTCGATGAGCTGCTCGACGCGGAGGACGACCTGCTGGCGCTGGTGGCCCGGCCCGGGGCGCTGGTGGGCTGGCGGCGGGAGCGACTGGGGGAGTTCTGCCGGCGGGTGGGGGAGGCACTGGTAGCGGAGTGACCCTCACCGCCGCAGCCTCTCGCAGGCCTCCCCGTCCCCGTCACCATCGAGGTAGGTGTGCCCTTGCCGCAGGAGCACCTGTGCTTGGGCGAAGGAGCCGATCTGACTGCAGCGGTACCGACGACCTCCCGGTGGTGGAGTTCCTGTGGGGACAGTGTTCCGGCTTGCAGCGGGCCGGTAGCCGCGGCGCCCGTGGCGAAAATCCCAGGGCCTCTTGATGCCGCCGGGAACGCTCCACACCCCAAGGCGGTCCACCTCCGCCCCGCGTTCGGCACCGAGATAAGCGGTGGGATCGCAGTTGCTGAGGTACTGGCGATAGGCGAATGCCTGCCCGCGGCGCACCATGCGCAGGTTCACGTTCTGCCCACCGCGGCTGATCTCCGCCACAGTGCGGCGGTAGCGATCGATGTCGACAACCCGCAGACTGACTTCCGAACCCACCGGAGCCAGGCTGGCGAGCAAGCTGCGGGACTGGGACCCGAATGGGTCCTGCGCCATTTCCGGAGCGTCAATGCAGGCCAGGCGGATCGTCAACCGCTTGCCGCGCTCCACTACCCGCAGGGTGTCGCCGTCACCGATCGAAACAACGGTGGCGGCCTGGGCGGGAAGTGCAAGGAGCAGCGCGAAGGAGAGGGCTGCGAGCCTCACTTTGGCTGAACGGCACCGGCAGACTCGCACTTCTGCTTCTTCTGGAACTTGGAGTCGGTCGTGGAGCGGCACTGATACACAATTTTGCCGCTCTTCTGCTCGATCTTCTGCCAGTAGAAGCCGCCACTTGGCTTGCCTTCCGCGAGCACCTTCGCCAAGGAAGGAGCACCTCCTATCAGGGTCAAGAGAACCAGGAACGAGGAGAGTCGCCGTGCCATGGGATTGCAGTAGAGAAGGAGCCAGGGATTCAGCTGAGGCGGGGTCCCTGAGCTGACCCTACGTCAGCAGAGTTCAGAGCCCACCCGACAGCAAACCAGGGGTTCATTGGCGTAGCTCCTTCCTCGTTCCCACCCGAGCCTGAACCGCTCTCTGCGGCTCTCGCGCAAGGGCCTGACACAGACGCCCACCTCCACTGCCGCCACGGGGGCAAGGATCAAGGACTCACCGCTGGGTGGGCGCCCGAGACGGCGGCTGCCACTGCGCCGTGGTGGGCCGCCAGCCCTGCTGGCGCTTCTCGGCCCAGAGCTTCAGCGCCTCCTCGCGGCTGAGCTCCAGCCGTCGCTTGAGCAGCGGCACCCGCTGATCCGGCAGCACCTCGCCCACGGTCACCTCCACCGGCTGGTTCCAGCGGTCCCAGCGGACGGGTTGGAAGTGGAGCACCTGGCGGCCATCGCTGAGCCAGCCCTCGCGGGGCGAGAGCGGCGGCCGGTTGCTTCGCCCATGGCTCACGCCACCTCGGGCGCCCAGCCCCGCTGGCGGTGCTGCTCCTGGGTCCAGCCGCTGCAGCGATGGGTGAGGTGCTCGCCGTGGGCGATCAGGCCCTGGTGCAGGTGGCAGGTGAGCAGCGGGATGCACTCCGGCCCCGGGTGGTGGCGGAAGAAGTGGCAGGTCATGCAGACCTGGCGGCTGCGGCTGGCGCGCAGCACGGCCTGATCCAGCCAGGGCCAGTCTTCGATCGCCTCGTGGCGGGAGGGCTGCAGGCGGGAGAGGGGAACGGGGACCATGGCGACTCATGGAAGCGTACACCTGTACTAGCAGGGGTGCCCTCGTTCCGCCAGGGTCTGCTCTCCCCTCAGCGCTCCATGGCCGCAGGCGCCTTGAGGGCGGCGGCCGTGAGCACCTCGTGGCCGTGCACGTTCACCGCCACGTCGTCCTCGATGCGGATGCCGATGCCCTTCCAGCGCTCCTCGACCAGCGGCTGGCCCTCCGGCACCGCCAGCCGGTCGCTCACATACAGGCCCGGCTCCACGGTGAGCACCATGCCGGGCTCCAGCTCCACCGGGTGCTCGCCGAGGCGGTAGGCGCCCACGTCGTGCACATCGAGGCCGAGCCAGTGGCCGGTGCGGTGCATGTAGAGGTGGCGGTAGGCACCCTGTTCGATCAGGCCGTCCACCTCCCCCACCAGCAGCCCCAGCTGCCGCAGCCCCTCCACCAGCACCCGCACCGCCGTCTGATGCACCCACTCGGCCGTGACGCCGGGGGCGACGGCGGCGACGGCGGCCTCCTGGGCCGCCAGCACCAGTTCGTAGAGGGCCCGCTGCTCGCCGCTGAAGCGACCGTTGATCGGGAAGGTGCGGGTGATGTCGCCGTTGTAGTAGTCAGCCAGGCTGCAGCCGGCGTCGATCAGCAGCAGATCGCCATCCCGCAGCGGCGCCTCGTTGGCGGTGTAGTGGAGCACGCAGGCGTTGTCGCCCCCGGCGACGATCGAGCCGTAGGCCGGGCCCCGCGCCCCCTGCTCGAGGAAGTGCTGCTCGATCACCGCCTGCACCTGCCGCTCCCGCAGGCCGGGACGGGCCACCTGGCGGGCCAGTTCATGGGCCTCGGCGGAGATGCGGCAGGCCTCGCGCAGGCGGTCGAGCTCCTCGGGCGCCTTGCGCAGCCGCAGCTCGTGCAGCATCGGGCAGGGGGGCACCAGGCCGAGGGCGGCCTGGCCGGTGCGGGGCGCCCGATCGAGCTGGCGCCCCCAGGCCTGCAGCACCAGGGGCTCCAGCTGGGGATGGCGGCCCACCCGGAAGGCGATCGCCTCCGCCCCCTCCAGGTAGCCCCCCAGCCGCTGGGCCAGCTCTCCGATCGGATGGGCCACGTGGGCGCCGAAGTGCTCCACCGCCCCCTCCACCCCCCAGCGGAAGCCGTTCCACACCTCCGCCGCCGGGTCGCGCGGCTGCACGAACAGCACAAAGGCGTTGTCCGGCTGGTGGGGCAGGAACAGGGCGACGGCGCCGGGCTCATCGAAGCCGGTGAGGTACCAGAAGTCGCTGTTCTGGCGGAAGGCGTGCTCCACATCCGCGTGGTGGGTGACCAGCGGCGCCGCCGGGATCACCGCCGCCACCCCGCCGAGGCGATGCAGGAAGCGGTCGCGTCGGTCGGCGAACACGGCCGCATCGAGGGCTGGGCTGGTCGCTGTGGTCGTCATGGTTCGGCACACCCTGCAGCGGGAGGATGGCACAGCCGATTAAATACAGGAGAACTCCGCAGGCAGGTCCCCCATCGGCCGCAGCGCCCCGCCGCTCCCCATCCCCAGCCAGGCCGCCCCCACGGGGCCGCAGGCCATCCGACCATGAACGACGTGGTCCTGCTGCTGCTGGTCATCGCCCTGATGCTCCTGGGATCGTTCGTCTGCTCCGGTGTGGAGGCGGCCCTGCTCACCGTCAGTCCGGTGAAGGTGCACGAGCTGGCGCGTCGCGAGCGGCCGGTGAAGGGGGCGCGGCGCCTGGAGCTGCTGCGCCAGCGGCTCGGGCGCACCCTGGCGGTGCTGGTGATCGCCAACAACGTCTTCAACATCTTCGGCAGCCTGATGGTGGGCGGTTTCGCCGCCAGCGTGTTCGCCACCCACGGCGTGAGCGGCCCGGCCCTGCCCCTGTTCTCCGTGGCGCTCACGCTGCTGGTGATCCTGCTGGGCGAGATCCTGCCCAAGGCGATCGGCAGCCGCCTGGCCCTGCCGGTGGCCCTGGCCAGCGCTCCGGCCCTGGGGCTGTTCCAGAAGCTGATGCTGCCCGTGGTGCTCCTGCTGGAGCGGATCATGCCGGCGATCACCGCCGAGAACGAGATCAGCACCGATGAAAACGAGATCCGCCAGCTGGCGCGCCTTGGCTCCCAGAAGGGCCAGATCGAGGCGGACGAGGCGGCGATGATCGCCAAGGTGTTCCAGCTCAACGACCTCACCGCCCGCGACCTGATGGTGCCCCGGGTGGCCGCCCCCACCCTCGCGGGCCAGGGGCCGCTGGAGGAGCAACGGGCCACCCTGCTGCACCAGAGCGATCCCTGGTGGGTGGTGCTGGGCGAGGAGGTGGACGAGGTGCTGGGGGTGGCCAGCCGCGAAAGCCTGCTCTCCGCCCTGCTGCGGGGGGAGGGGCAGAGCCCGGTGGCCAGCCTGGCCCTGCCGGTGGAGTTCGTGCCGGAGATGATCCGCGCCGACCGGCTGCTCACCAGCTTCCGCCGCAACGGGGCCGGCGTGCGGGTGGTGGTGGATGAATTCGGTGGCTTCGTGGGGGTGGTGGGCCCGGAGGCGGTGCTCGCCGTGCTGGCGGGCTGGCGACGGCGCCAGGGCGTCCCCGCGGAGGGCCCGGCATGAGCCCGGCCGCCGCCGCCATGGCCGCCCCCTCCACCCCGGAGCGCTGCCGCCTGCTGCTGCAACGCTGGCGCCGCGAGCTGCGGCTCTCCCCCCGGGAGCTGACCGTGCTCGGGCCGGAGTTGGCGGGCCTCGATCGCCAGCTGGAGCGGTTGGCGCGGCGGCGGGCGCGGGTGGTGGTGTTCGGCCGGGTGGGGGTGGGCAAGTCGAGCCTGCTCAACGCCCTGCTGGGGGAGGAGCGCTTCGCCACCGACGTGGCCCATGGCTGCACCCGCCGCCAGGAGGCCTGCGTCTGGCACCGCTGCGGAGCGCCCGGGGGCCTGGCGGGGGTGGAGCTGGTGGACACCCCCGGCATCGATGAGATCGCGGCGGCGGGGCGGGAGCGGCTGGCGCGGCGGGTGGCGATCGGCGCCGATGTGGTGGTGCTGGCGATCGACGCCGACCTGAGCAGCGTCGAGCTGGAGGCCCTGGAAACCCTCCTGGCGGTGGGCAAGCCCCTGCTGCTCGCCCTCAACCGCAGCGACCGCTGGCCGGAGGCGGAGCTGCCCGCCCTGCTGGCGAGCATCCGCCGACGGCTGCCCGCCACCGCCG